>JBBQVP010000128.1:0-12306 GCA_038211455.1 Burkholderiales bacterium | reverse complement strand
ATGAGCACGCCATTTTCCGGACTGGAACTGCTGCCGACGGCTGTCGCCGTTCTGGATACGGATTTTGTCGTCCGGTACGCAAATCCGGCGGCTGAGAGCCTGCTCGAAACCGGCGTAAAGAGCCTGCTCGGACAGCCGTTCGTGCCGCTGTTCGCCGAACAACCTGCACTCGACAAGACGCTGGCGGATGCGCTTGCCAGCCACTGGGACTATTCCGCGTGCAGCGTGAGCTATTTGCGCCAGGGGCACGAGCCGCTCGAACTGGTTGCCATGGTCGCCCACGTCGTGCTGCCCGAGACCCCGCTTCTGATCGAGCTCAGGCCGATCGAGCAGCAGCTGCGTATCGCGCGCGAGGAACGAATGATTGACCAGCAGGCGGCCAATCGAGAGCTGATCCGCAACCTTGCGCATGAAATCAAGAACCCTCTCGGAGGGCTGCGGGGCTCGGCCCAGCTGCTGGAGCGTGAACTCGACAAGGACGAACTGAAGGAGTACACGCAGGTCATCATCAAGGAGGCCGATCGCCTTCAGGCGCTGATGGACCGGATGCTTACACCGCACCGTACGCCGCGCCTTGCACCGGTGAGCATTCACGAGATCCTTGAGCGGGTCAGAAGCCTCGTTCTTGCAGAGTTTTCCGACGGGATCGAGATCCGTAGGAACTACGATACGAGCGTTCCGGACCTTGTCGGCGATAAGGAGCAGTTGATCCAGGCTGTCCTGAATATCGCGCGCAATGCGGCGCAGGCGCTGAGCGCAAACCCGGAAGCCCCCGGCGGGGGCGGGCGACCCATCCCAGCGGGCGGACGAATCGAGTTTCGCACCCGAATTGCGAGGCAAGTCACGATTGTTCGGCGCCGGCACAGGCTGGCACTAGAATTGCAAGTAATCGACGACGGTCCCGGTGTGGCGGAAGAAATCCGCGACAAGATTTTCAATCCCCTGGTGTCCGGGCGCGAGGGGGGCAGCGGCCTCGGTCTGTCGCTGGCGCAGACGTTCATCCAGTATCACCAGGGGATGATCGACTGTGACAGTCGGCCGGGCCATACCGTGTTCAGAATCCTGCTGCCGCTGGGGTAGGTTCCCAGCGCGGCTCTTGCTGGGAAGACAATGAAGCCAGTCTGGATCGTTGACGATGACCGCTCCATCCGCTGGGTGTTCGAGAAAGCTCTCGGCCGGGAAGGCATTGCGTTTAACTCTTTTGCGTCCGCTTCTGAGGCCCTCGATGCGCTGAGCAGCGGCCCTCCCCAGGTGCTGGTCTCGGATATCCGGATGCCGGGCCCTTCCGGGCTGCAACTGCTGCAGACGGTCAAGGCGAAGCACCCCACGGTCCCGGTAATCGTGATGACGGCATATTCCGACCTCGAGTCGGCTGTGGCGGCGTTTCAGGGCGGAGCCTACGAGTACCTGCCGAAGCCATTCGATGTGGATCAGGCGGTCGACCTCATACGGCGCGCGCTCGACGAGAGCCAACGCGAGGCGGCGGCTCTTGAGCCGATGACGGAAGCCCCGGAAATTCTGGGTCAGGCGCCCGCGATGCAGGAGGTTTTTCGCGCAATCGGTCGCTTGTCCCAATCTAACGCCACAGTATTGATCACAGGCGAGTCGGGTTCGGGAAAGGAACTGGTTGCCAAGGCCTTGCACCGTCATAGTGCAAGGGCCATGAAGCCCTTCGTGGCAATCAATACCGCCGCCATGCCCAAGGACCTGCTGGAGTCGGAATTGTTTGGTCACGAGCGGGGTTCGTTCACCGGTGCTCAGGCCCAGCGTCGGGGAAGGTTCGAGCAGGCCGAAGGTGGGACGCTGTTTCTTGATGAGATTGGCGACATGCCCGCCGACTTACAGACTCGCTTGCTTCGGGTGCTGTCGGACGGAAGTTTTTACCGCGTGGGAGGTCACCAGCAGATCCGGACAAACGTACGCGTGATTGCGGCGACGCATCAGAATCTGGATGCACGGGTTCGCGAAGGCAGTTTCCGCGAGGACTTGTACCACCGGCTGAACGTGATCCGGATCCGCTTGCCGGCCCTGCGCGAACGGAGAGAGGATATCCCGCTGCTTGCGCGCCACTTTCTGGCACATAGCGCTGGACAACTTGGAGTCGACCCCAAGAGGCTTTCAAGCGAAGTGATCGATCACATATCTGTGCTGGATTTCCCCGGAAACGTTCGCCAGCTCGAAAATCTGTGCCATTGGCTGACAGTGATGGCCCCCGGACAATCCATTGAAGTGGGGGATCTTCCAGCGGAGTTCCGTGACAATGCGCCGAATTCGGCCCTATCTGACTGGGTAGCTGCACTGGAACAGGAGGTCGAACGGCGTCTGGGGCGAGGAGAGTCAGGGATCCTGGAAACGCTCGGATCCCAATTTGAAAAATCTCTTATAATCAAAACATTAGAGAAAACCGGCGGGCGTAGGATCGAGGCAGCGAGCCTTCTGGGTATGGGCCGAAACACGATTACGCGCAAGATTCAGGAACTCGGCATTGAGGACAAGGACGCCGCCTGACGGTGGCGCCTCGCGCCGGCTGAGCGCCTAGACCCGAAAAGCGCGGAATGCGGCGCGGCTTGCGGTCGCTCGGCGGCAGGAGGGGGCGTGTACAATCGGAGTGCAATTGTGCACAGCAATAAAGGGGCCCCGATGTCCAAAGCTTATCCTCCCGGCGTGCAGATCAGCGCCCAAGTCACACCCGAATCGTCGGAAATTCTGACGCCAGACGCGCTTGCGCTGGTGGCTTTGCTGCACCGTGCTTTCGAGGCTCGCCGGACCGAACTATTGGCCAAGAGGGCGGCGAGGCAAAAAGAATTCGATGCCGGGAAGTTGCCGGACTTCCTCCCCGAAACGCGGTCGATCCGCGATTCCGAGTGGCAGATTGCGCCGCAGCCGGCGGACATGCGGGACCGCCGCGTCGAGATCACCGGGCCGACCGACCGCAAAATGGTGATCAATGCCCTGAATTGCGGCGCCTCGACGTTCATGGCCGATTTCGAGGATGCGAACTGCCCTACGTGGTTCAACATGATCGATGGGCAGATCAACCTGCGGGACGCCGTGCGCCGCACCATCTCTCTCGAACAGAATGGCAAACAATACAAGCTGAACGAAAAGAGCGCCGTGCTGATCCCGCGCCCGCGTGGCTGGCACCTGGACGAGAAGCACGTGACGGTGGATGGCAAGCCGGTCTCGGGCGGAATATTTGATTTTGCGCTCCTGTTTTTTCACAACGCCAAGGAACTGCTTGCGCGCGGCAGCGGCCCGTATTTCTACCTGCCGAAAATGGAATCCCATCTCGAAGCACGGCTTTGGAACGATGTATTCACACTCGCGCAGAAGGAACTCGGCGTGCCGCATGGGTCGGTGCGCGCGACCGTCCTGATCGAAACCGTGGTTGCGGCATTCGAGATGGACGAAATCCTGTGGGAACTGAAGGATCACTCGGCGGGGCTCAACATCGGTCGATGGGATTACATCTTTTCGTGCATCAAGAAGTTCCGTTCGAACAAGGATTTTTGCCTTGCCGATCGGGGGCAGGTGACGATGACGGCGCCCTTCTTGCGCGCCTATGCCTTGATGCTGGTGAAAACCTGTCACAGGCGCGGGGCGCCGGCTATGGGCGGAATGGCGGCGCAGATCCCGATCAAGAACGACGCGGCAGCAAACGAGGCGGCGCTGGAGAAAGTGCGCCTCGATAAACTGCGCGAAGTTACGGACGGTTGTGACGGCACCTGGGTCGCACATCCTGCGCTTGTGCCGATTGCGAAAGAGGTATTCGACGCGCATATGCCCGGACCGAACCAGTACGATCGACAAAGGCCGGACGTCAAATACGGCGCGAAAGATTTGCTCGATTTCAGGCCGGAAGGGCCGATTACCGAAGCCGGGTTGCGGAACAATATATCAGTAGGCATCCAGTACCTCGGCGCCTGGCTGGCAGGGAACGGCTGTGTCCCGGTGTTCAATCTGATGGAAGACGCGGCGACGGCGGAGATCTCGCGTTCGCAGATCTGGCAGTGGATCCAGAGCGAAAAGGGCAAGCTCGACGACGGGCGCAAAGTGACGGTCGAACTCTTCAGGCAACTGCTGGCCGATGAGCTTCCCAAAGTCCGGACCTACCTAGGGGAAGCGGCCTGGAAGGAAGGCAAATACGAAGAGGGCGCCAAGCTGTTTGACGAACTCACGACCGGTGATTACGTCGAGTTCCTGACCCTGCCGGCATACGCGGCGATCGACTGACCTGCGACGGGCGGGTTACCTGAGTTCGGCGATCACCGGGGTGTGGTCGCTCGGACGTTCGAGTTTCCTGGGTGCCTTGTCGATGCTGCAGCCCGCGCAAACCGGTGCGAGCGCGGGCGAAAGCAGGACGAAATCGATGCGCAAGCCCGCATTGCGGCGAAACCCCATCATCCGGTAGTCCCACCACGAGTAGCTCTTGTCCGCCTGCTCGAACAGGCGAAATGAGTCTTTGAAGCCAAGCGCCAGCAACGCCTGGAACGCGGCACGCTCGGGCTCGGAAACCTGCACCTGACCTTCCCACGCTTTCGGGTCGTGCACGTCGCGATCCTCCGGCGCAATATTCAAGTCGCCCAGCACCGCAAGGCGCGGGTAGCGAAGCAGTTCCGCTTCCAGCCATTCGCGCAGCGCCGCGTACCACGCCAGCTTGTACACGTATTTGTCCGAGTCCAGCGCCTGTCCGTTTGGCGCGTACAGGCAAACAATTCGCACCCCCGCGACGGTTGCTGCGATTACCCGTTTTTGCGGATCCTCGAAACCCGGGAGCCCGTAGGCGATGTCTTCCAGCGGCGCGCGGGACAGGATCGCGACACCGTTGTAGGTCTTCTGGCCGGAGAACGCCACTGAGTAACCCAGCGCCTCAAGCGGTTCCCGCGGAAACTTCGCATCTTCGAGCTTGAGTTCCTGCAGGCAGACCACATCGGGCTGTGCGGACTGCAGCCAGTCGCTCAGGTGCGGGAGCCTGACCTTGAGGGAGTTGACGTTCCAGGTCGCGAGTTTCATTGTCGGGCGCAGGTCTGGATTTGCATGCCCCAACGGCTCACGCGGCGATCATCCCGCTGTGGCGCAGCAGCGCGTCGACCTGCGGATCCCGTCCGCGGAACGCGCGAAACGATTCCGCCGCCGGCCGGCTGCCGCCGACCGCCAGCACTTCGTCGCGAAACCGCGCCCCGGTCGCGTCGTCGAGCACGCCGCGCTCACCGCGCTTTTCCTCGAAGGCGCTGAACGCGTCCGCGGACAGCACCTCGGCCCACTTGTAGCTGTAGTACCCCGCTGCGTAGCCACCGGAAAAGATGTGGGAGAAGCTGTTCGGGAAGCGGTTGAAGGCTGGCGGGACGAGAACTGCGACGCGCTTGCGCACGTCGCTGAGAACGCTCTGAACCGTGCCGCCTGCGGCGGGATCGAAATCGTAGTGCAGATGCATGTCGAAGAGCGAAAACTCGATCTGGCGAAGCATGCCGAGGCCGGACTGGAAATTCTTGGCTGCAAGCATCTTCTCAAACAGGTCGCGGGGCAGCGGCGCGCCCGTATCGACGTGCGCTGTCATGTGCTCGAGGACCTCCCACTCCCAGCAGAAGTTCTCCATGAACTGGCTCGGCAGTTCGACCGCGTCCCACTCCACGCCGTTGATTCCAGACACCCCGAGATCCTCGATCCGGGTCAGCAAATGATGAAGGCCATGGCCGGTCTCGTGGAACAGTGTGATCACATCATCATGCGTGAACAGCGCCGGCTTTCCGCCGACAGGGCCGGAGAAATTGCAGTTCAGGTAGGCGACCGGCGTCTGGATGCCGGCGCCAATGCGACGGCGTGTGATCGCGCCATCCATCCACGCGCCGCCCCGCTTGCTTTCGCGCGCGTACAGGTCGACGTAAAACTGCCCGAGCAACTCCCCGGATGCGCTGCAGATGTCGAAGAAGCGCACATCGGGATGCCAGGTCGGCGCTTCCGACTTGCGTATCCGCACGCCGTAGAGCGTTTCAACCAGGCGGAACATGCCCTGCACGACCTGCGGCTCGGGAAAATACTGCTTCACTTCCTGATCGGAAAATGAATAGCGCCGTGCGCGCAGTTTTTCCGAGGCATAGGCAATGTCCCAGGCCTCGAGCGCCTCCAGGCCAAGTTCCTGCCGCGCAAACGCCTTGAGTTCGGCGAGGTCGCGCTCCGCGAACGGCCTTCCCTTGCCGGCCAGGTCGTGGAGGAACGCGATGACCTGCGCCGGGGATTGGGCCATCTTCGGCACCAGCGACACGTCGGCATAGCTGGCGTAGCCGAGCAGCGACGCCTCTTCCTTGCGCAGTTCGAGGATGCGCGCGATCAATGCGGTGTTGTCCCATTCCGGCTTGCCGAACTCGGACGCGCGGGTCGCGTTTTCGCGATACATGGTTTCACGCAGCTTGCGATCGTCGGCATACTGCATGACAGGAAAGTACGAGGGCATGCGCAGCGTAAATTTCCAGCCGGCCTTGCCCGCCATCGTGGCAGCTTCTTTCGCGGCATCCAAATCGTCGGCCGGGATCCCCCGCAGGCGCGCCTCGTCCTCTATGACAATCGACCAGGCGTTGGTCGCATCGAGTACATTCTCCGAGAACTTCGCGGAAAGCGAGGCAAGTTCGTCCTGGATCGCCGCATAGCGCGGCTTTTTATCCGCGGGCAGTTCGGCGCCGCCGAGGCGGAAATCGCGCAGCGCGTTCTCGACGAGTTTCCTGCGCGCGGGTGACAGCGACTGGAACTGCGCCGATGCTTTCAGCAATTTGTATTTGTTGAACAGATCCTGGTTCTGGCCAAGCTCGGTCCAGAACTGCGTCACCTTCGGCAGGCTCGCGTTGTATGCAGCGCGCAGCTCGGCGCTGTCCTGAACCGCGTGCAAGTGTTCCACCTGCCCCCAGGCGCGCGCGAGGCGTTCGGTCGAATCCTCGAGCGGCATGACGAACGCGTCCCAGCTCGCCGCAACGCCCGCGTCGCATACGCCCGCAACGACCGCGCGCGCCTCGGCAAGCAGTTGGTCCACCGCAGGGGCTACGTGCGAGGGCGTCAACTCGGCGAAGCGCGGCAATCCGGATAGATCGAGCAGAGGGTTCATTGCATTCCTGTCCTATTTGATCTGAAGTGCAAGGCGCGCTTCGGCTGCACGCACGGTATTTGCCACCAGCATTGCAACCGTCATCGGCCCGACCCCGCCTGGAACAGGCGTAATCCAGCCAGCAACCTCCTTGACGCCCTCAAACTCAACATCGCCGCACAGCTTCCCGCTCGATAGCCGGTTCGTTCCTACGTCGATGACACAGGCGCCTGGCTTGACCATGTCCGCGCTCACCAGGTTCGGTTTTCCGACAGCGGCCACAAGAATATCCGCAGTGCGGGCCACGGCCGGCAAGTCGGGCGTCTTTGAATGGCAGATGGTGACCGTGGCATCCTTTTGCAATAGGAGTAGCGCGGCTGGCTTTCCCACGATGTTGCTGCGGCCAATGATGACCGCGTGCTTTCCCGCCACCGGGACGGACTCCTTCGCGAGCAAGTACAGTATTCCCGCCGGGGTGCACGGCACAAACTGCGGCGAGCCTATGAGAAGCGCACCAGCGCTGTGCACATGGAACCCGTCGACGTCCTTGGCCGGGGATACGGCCGCGAGCACCTTTGCCTCATCCATGCCGTGCGGCAACGGCAGCTGGACCAGCACCCCATCAATGGCGGGGTCAGCATTCAGTTTTTCCAGCTTCGCAATGAGCGCCGCCTCGGTGGTGCCAGCAGGGAACTCGTGCAATTCGGATGCGACGCCCGTTTCCTCGCAGGCCCGCACTTTGTTTCTGACGTAGGTGCGGGAAGCGGGGTCGTCTCCGACGATGAGTACCGCCAGGCCGGGACGGACACCACGCGCAATCAGGGCGGCGACGGCCGATTTGAGTTCGCCACGCAGTGCCGCTGCGTGTGCTTTTCCATCGATGAGCCGAGCCGTCATGCGTGAACCGGTAGGGGAAAAAGGGGCCAAAGTCTAGCATTCGACGGAATTGTGATTTGTGGTATGCAATTTTATAATGCGAGATAGTGGATCTTGGGTTGTGTCTGTCCGGCAGCGGGAGGCAGGGTCGGGCGCGTTTGTGCGTGCCAGACGAACGTATTAAGCTTCGACGCAATCCCGCGTGTTGCGAATTCAAAAAATTCGTCATCGCGTTCCCGTTCGACCGAAGAACGAAGCCAAAAGCTGGAGGAATCATGTCTGCCGTCCCACAATTTCCCGCGGCCAACGATCCCGATTCGCTTGAGACGAAGGAGTGGATCGATGCTCTGGAAGCAGTCATGGAGCGCGAAGGCCCCGAGCGCGCGCATTTCCTGCTTCAGAAGCTCATCGACACCGCGAGGAGTTCGGGTGCGTACCTGCCCTTTTCGGCGAACACCGCGTACCTCAATACCATTCCGCCGCACATGGAGGAGCGCTCCCCGGGCGACTTCGCCCTCGAGGAGCGCATCCGCTCGTACGCTCGCTGGAACGCGATGGTGATGGTGGCGAAGGCGAACAAGGTTGAAGGCGATCTGGGTGGCCATATTGCCAGCTTCGCCTCGGTAGGGACCCTGTTCGGCATCGGATTCAACCATTTCTGGCACGCGCCCACGGAGAATCACGGTGGGGACCTGATCTATTTTCAGGGACACTCCGCCCCAGGAATCTACGCGCGCGCTTTCATGGAGGGCCGCCTCTCCGAGGAGCAGATGCTCAATTTCCGCCGCGACGTGGACGGCAAGGGAGTCACCTCCTATCCGCACCCCTGGCTGATGCCGGACTTCTGGCAGTTCCCCACGGTGTCCATGGGACTGGGCCCGTTACAAGCGATCTACCAGGCACGATTCCTGAAGTACATGCACGCGCGGGGCCTCGCAAACACGGAGAACCGCAAGGTCTGGGTCTTTTGTGGCGACGGGGAGATGGACGAACCGGAATCCCTGGGCGCAATTGGCATGGCGGTGCGCGAGAAGCTCGACAACCTCGTCTTCATCGTCAACTGCAACCTGCAGCGGCTCGACGGTCCGGTGCGTGGCAACGGCAAGATCATCCAGGAGCTCGAGGCCGATTTTCGCGGTGCCGGATGGAACGTGATCAAGCTGATCTGGGGCTCGTACTGGGACCCGCTGCTTGCCCGCGACAAGGATGGCGCCCTGAAGAAGGTGATGGAGGACACGGTCGACGGCGAGTACCAGAACTTCAAGGCCAACGACGGCGCTTTCGTGCGCAAGCACTTCTTCGGCAAGGATCCGCGCCTGCTGGAAATGGTTTCGCGCATGACCGATGATGATATCTGGCGCTTGAATCGCGGCGGTCACGATCCGCACAAGATTTACGCCGCCTACGCTGCCGCGGTGAAACACAAGGGCCAGCCGACCGTGATCCTCGCCAAGACGGTGAAGGGCTACGGGATGGGCAAGATCGGCGAAGGCAAGAACACCACGCACCAGCAAAAGAAGATGGACATTGACTCCGTCCGCCAGATGCGCGATCGCTTCAACATCCCGATCCCGGACGACAAGCTGGAGGAATTGCCCTTCTACAAGCCGGCGCCCGACTCCCCCGAAATGAAATACCTGCTCGAACGCCGCGCCGCGCTCGGCGGGTTTCTGCCGCAGCGCCGGCGCAAAGCGTTTCACGCGCTGCCGGTGCCCGAGCTGGAGGTGTTCGAGGCGCAGTTGAAGAGCTCGGAAGGCCGCGAGATTTCGACGACCATGGCTTTCGTTCGCATCCTGACGACCTTGTTGCGCGACAAGACGCTGGGCAAGAAGATCGTCCCGATCGTCCCCGACGAGGCGCGCACCTTCGGCATGGAGGGCATGTTCCGCCAACTGGGGATCTTCTCCCAGGAAGGCCAGAAGTACGAGCCGGTCGACAAGGACCAGGTCATGTACTACCGCGAAGACAAGGCCGGCCAGGTCCTCGAAGAAGGCATCAACGAGGCCGGTGCGTTCTCATCGTGGATCGCCGCGGCGACGTCGTACTCGACCAGCGGGGTCAACATGATCCCGTTCTATATTTTCTATTCGATGTTCGGCATGCAGAGGATTGGCGACCTCGCCTGGGCCGCAGCGGACCAGCGCGCGCGCGGATTCCTGCTTGGCGGCACGGCCGGGCGCACGACGCTCAACGGCGAGGGCCTGCAGCATGAGGACGGCCACAGCCATATCCTCTCATCGGTCATCCCGAACTGCATCTCCTACGATCCGACCTATGCGTACGAGCTGGCCGTAATCATCCAGAACGGCCTGTCGCGCATGGTTGCGAAGCAGGAAGACGTGTACTACTACATCACCGTGATGAACGAGAACTACGAGCATCCGGCGATGCCGAAGGGTGTGGAGGAGGGAATCCTCAAGGGGATGTACCCTCTCCAGACATCCAAGTCGAAGTCGAAAAAGCGCGTGCAGCTGCTCGGGTCCGGAACCATCCTGCGGGAAGTCATCGCCGCGGCGGAACTGCTCGAAAAGGACTGGGGCGTGTCTGCCGACGTCTGGAGCGCGACCAGCTTCACCGAGCTGCGGCGCGAAGGATTGGCTGCCGAACGCTGGAATCTGCTGCACCCCGAAGACGCGCCGCGCGTATCCTACGTTGAGCAGTGCCTTGCGAAGAGCGTCGCGCCGGTCGTCGCTGCGAGCGATTACATGAAGACCTTTGCCGAGCAGATACGTCCGTTCATCCCCAGGGACCGGGTCTACCGGGTGCTGGGCACCGACGGTTTCGGGCGTTCGGACACGCGCGGCCAGCTGCGCCATTTCTTCGAGGTGAATCGTTACTGGGTGACGATTGCTGCGCTCAAGAGCCTGGTCGAGCAGGGCGAGCTGAAGGCGAAAACTGTCGCCGAAGCGATCTCCAAGTATGGCATCGACCCCTCCAAACCCGACCCGACCACGGTATGACGCGCAAGATCCCTCGTTTAGCGCATCTCTGAGCAAAAGGCGAATCCCGACAATGGCAGGCCCAATCGAAATAAAGGTCCCGGACATCGGTGACTTCAAGGAAGTCGGCGTGATCGAGGTGCTGGTCGCTCCGGGCGACCGGGTTGAAAAGGAAGGCTCGCTCATCACGGTGGAGTCGGACAAGGCGACGATGGAGATTCCCTCGCCCGTGGCCGGCGTGGTCAGGGAGCTGCGCATCAAGGTGGGCGACAAGGTTGCCGAGGGTTCGCTGATCCTGATCCTGGATGAAACGGCGGCCGGAAGTGCAGCGCCTGCCGAAAAGCCAGCCGCCGCCGAGACGCCTGCCCCCAAGCCGGCGCCGCGTACCGAAACCGCTGCTGCTGAAGCTCCGGCTGCGCGGTCAGAGTCCCGGCCCATTGCGAAGGCCGATCCGGTGCCGCTCGAGCCCCAGGACCTGACGGTTTCCAAGCCGCACGCGAGCCCGTCGATCCGCATGTTTGCGCGTGAACTCGGTGTGGATCTGGCAAAGGTCAAGGGGTCCGGGCCCAAGGGTCGCGTCACTCGCGAGGATGTGCAGGGGTTCGTCAAGGGCGCGCTGGCCGCGGCGAGGCCCGCGGCAGCGGCGCCCGCCGGCGGCGGCGGGATGCCTTTCGGCCTTCCCGAGATGCCAAACGTCGATTTCGCCAAGTTCGGGCCCGTGGAGTCGCGCCCGTTGTCGCGCATCCAGAAAATCTCCGGCGCGGTCCTGCACCGCAACTGGATTTCGATACCGCATGTCACGCAGTTCGACGAGGCGGATATCACCGACCTTGAATCGTTCCGCAAATCCAATGCTGCCGCCACCGAGAAAGAGGGCTTCAAGCTCACCATGCTGGCGTTTCTGATGAAGGCGAGCATCACCGCCCTTCGCCAGTTCCCGGATTTCAACGCCTCGCTCGACGCCTCGCGCGAGAACCTGGTGGTGAAGAAGTATTTCCACATCGGCGTTGCCGTCGACACCCCGGACGGCCTGGTCGTCCCGGTGATCCGCGACGCCGATCGCAAGGGCGTGTTCGATCTTGCGCGTGAGCTGGCCGACATATCCAAGCTTGCGAAGGAGAAAAAGCTCAAGCCAGGCGACATGCAGGGCGGGACGTTCTCGATATCCAGCCTCGGCGGCATCGGGGGTACATTGTTCACGCCGATCATCAACGCGCCCGAAGTGGCGATCCTGGGCGTGTCGCGCGCGGCCATGCGGCCGGTGTGGAATGGAAAGGAGTTCGCGCCAAGGCTGATGCTGCCCCTGTCGCTGTCTTACGACCATCGTGTCATCGACGGCGCCGCGGGCGCGCGCTTTACCACCTACCTTTCCTCGGTGCTCTCCGACATCCGCAGGTCCCTGCTCTAGCCATGGCCAAG
>JBBQVP010000127.1:0-12696 GCA_038211455.1 Burkholderiales bacterium | reverse complement strand
GATTTCTACGAACTGTTCTTCGCCGACGCGGAGAAAGCCGCGCGCCTGCTCGATATCACGCTGACAAAACGCGGCACTTCGGCAGGCGAGCCGATCAAGATGGCGGGCGTGCCGTACCACGCCGCCGAGCAGTACCTCGCGAAACTGGTCAAGCTCGGCGAGTCGGTGGCGATCTGCGAGCAGATCGGCGACCCGGCCACATCGAAGGGGCCGGTCGAGCGGCAGGTGATGCGCATCGTCACGCCGGGAACCTTGACCGACTCCGCGCTGCTGGACGAGAAGTCGGAAAACATCCTGCTCGCCTTGACGGAGGACAAGTCAAGCATGGGCCTCGCCTGGCTGTCGCTTGCCAGCGGGGAACTGCGCGTCGCCGAAGTGGCACCGCAGATACTCGCCAGCGAGCTGCGTCGCATCGCTCCAGCCGAAATCCTCGTCGCCGATTCCAGTCCGCACGTCGGCCAACTCGGCGGCTTCTCGCTCACCCGCCTCCCGGAGTGGAGCTTTGATTTCGATGCCGGCCGCAAACGCCTGCTCGACCAGCTGGGTGCCGCGTCCCTGGCCGGGTACGGCTGCGAGGATCTGCACGCGGCGATCTCGGCCTGTGGCGCGCTCCTCGACTATGCGAGGAAAACGCAGGGGCAGGCGCTTGCCCATGTCTGCGCGATCAGCGCCGAGCGCGCTGGCGAATACGTCCGCATGGATGCGGCGACGCGTCGCAACCTTGAAATCACGGAAACCCTGCGCGGGGAGCCCGCGCCGACGCTGGTATCGTTCATGGATGTGTGCTCGAGCGGCATGGGCAGCCGGCTGCTGCGCCACTGGCTGCATCACCCGCTCCGCAACCGTACTTCGGTTGCCGCACGCCACGCCGCGGTGGAGTCGCTCACCGGCGCCGGCGCCGGCCTGCATGCCGTGCTGCGCCGCTTTGCGGATGTCGAGCGCATTGCTTCGCGCATTGCTCTGAGGAACGCACGGCCCCGCGACCTGTCGGCGCTGCGAGACAGCCTCGCGCGGCTACCGGAACTGTGCGCCCTCGTCCCGAACGAAGCCGCGCTTCTCGCCTCGCTCGCAGCGGACCTGGAGCAACCCGCGGACTGCGCGGCGCTACTTGAGCGTGCGATTGCGCCTGAACCCGGGGCGCGCGTCATGGATGGCGGAGTCATCGCGGACGGTTACTCGGCAGATCTGGACGAACTGAGGAAACTGCAATCCAACGCGGGGGAGTTCCTCGTCGAACTCGAATCCCGGGAACGTGCGCGAACCGGCATAAGCAACCTGAAAGTCGAGTACAACCGCGTGCACGGCTTCTATATCGAAGTCACGAACGCGCAGTCGGAAAAGGTACCTGACGACTACCGCCGCAGGCAGACGCTAAAGAACGCCGAGCGCTATATCACTCCCGAGCTCAAGACGTTCGAGGACAAGGCGCTGTCTGCCAAGGACCGCGCGCTCGCGCTGGAGAGGTCGCTGTTTGAAGACGTGCTGACCCTGCTGGGCGCGCATGTTGCCCATCTGCAGAAGATCGCCCGGGCGCTGGCGCAGACCGACGTGCTCGCCTGCTTTGCCGCGCTCGCGGGGCGGCACGCATGGTGCATGCCGCAGTTCGTGGATGACAACCTGCTCGAGTTCGAAGAGGGCCGCCATCCGGTTGTCGAGGCGCAGGTCGAGCATTTCATCCCTAACGCCACCCGGCTGTCGAGCACGCGGCGCCTGCTTCTGATCACCGGCCCCAACATGGGCGGCAAGTCCACCTACATGCGCCAGGTCGCGCTGATCACGCTGCTGGCGCACGTCGGCAGTTTTGTGCCGGCAAAAACCGCCCGCCTCGGCCCGATCGACCAGATCTTCACTCGTATCGGTGCTGCCGACGACCTCGCAGGCGGACGCTCGACTTTCATGGTGGAGATGACCGAATCGGCCAATATCCTGCACAACGCAACCGCCCAGAGTCTCGTCCTGATGGACGAGGTGGGCCGCGGAACATCGACGTTCGACGGCCTCGCGCTGGCGTGGGCGATCGCCCGCCATCTGCTGGAGAAGAACCGCGCCCTGTCGTTGTTTGCGACCCACTATTTCGAGATGACGCGCCTTGCGATCGAGTTCCGCGAGGCAGCCAACGTGCACCTGGACGCAGTCGAGCACAAGGACACGATCGTATTTCTCCACGCCATGGAGGAAGGCCCGGCGTCACAGAGCTATGGGTTGCAGGTCGCGGCACTCGCGGGCGTGCCGAAACCTGTGATCCGAACGGCACGCAAGTACCTGCAGATGCTGGAGGACGCGAGCCTGCAGCGCGGGACCCAGAACGACCTGTTCGCCGCCGGACAGGCGCAACCCGAACCCGAGCAGGCCGTCGATGCCTTGCGCGAGGCGATTTCGCAGGTCAATCCCGATGAACTCTCGCCGCGCGATGCGCTGGAGTTGATCTACCGGCTGAAGAAGCTGTGATCCACCGGCTGCTGTTTCTCGCATTGCTGCTGTCCGGCTGCGCCGCCAGGGTCGCCGGGGAACCGACCCTGAAGGCGCCGGAACCGCCGGTAGCGCTACTGGGGGACGTCCCGTATTCGCAGGCGCACGCCAACCTGCTTGACAGCATGATCGACGAGATCAATCACGCAAAACCCGCCTTCGTTGTTCATCTGGGCGACATCACGGGCGGCAGGGGACCCTGTACCGACGAATGGTTCGAAGCGCGACGGATGCAGTTCGCGCGCTTTTCCGCGCCCTTCGTGCTCCTCCCCGGGGATAACGAGTGGACCGACTGTCATCGCAGCGGATTCGATCCGCTCGAACGCCTTGCGAAGGTGCGCACCCTGTTCCATTCCAGCGCCCCCGGGCTGCCGGAGTTTGTGCGCCAGTCGGCCGAACGTCCAGAGCACGTGCGCTGGTCCTGGCGACGGGTCATGTACGTCGGGCTCAACGTGCCGGGCAGCAACAACAACCTCGGCCGCACGGCGCAGATGGATGCGGAATACGCCGCGCGCATGTCCGCTGTGCTTGCCTGGCTCGACGAGGCCGGGCGGGTTGCCGCGACACCGCGCTTCGACGCGCTCGTTGTCATGATGCAGGCAAATCCGGAATTCGAAGGCGCACGCCGCACGCCCGGGCTCCCCGACGGTTACGCCACGCTACGCCAGGCGCTGGAACGAAACGCACGGGCACTCGGCAAACCGCTGCTGGTGGCACACGGGGACACGCACCGCTTCCGATACGACCAGCCGGTCACGGGAATTGCGGGCCTCTACCGGGTAGAAGTCGATGGCTGGCCGGCGCTCGGGTGGACACGGCTGGAGCCGAAGCCCGGGAAAACCGTTCCGTTCGAAGTCACGCGCATGCTGTGGCACTGACTGCTGGTATCAGGAGCGCGGATCGATCGGTGTGAAAACCCCCGCAGCCGCTTCGATCGCGGCTGCCGCGTCCAGGCACATGTCTTCGCGAAACCGCGCTCCCATGATCTGCACGCCAGTCGGCAGCCCATCTGTCACGCCAGTGGGCACCGCGATTCCCGGCAGGCCGAGCAAAGGCAATGCAGTCTGCGGTGTCTGGGCCTTAAGAACCTCGAGCATCCGCGCCTGACTGCTTGTGTCGAACCCGTGGGAAAACGGTGGTTCGGCGGACACTGGCGAGAGCACCAGCGGATAGCGCTCGAGGAACAGGAACCATGCGCGCACGAGCCGGGTGCGCTCGGCGATGGCGCGCATATAGCCGGCCGCGTCGAGCACCGGTTCCGGATCCACCATATAGTGCGCAGCCGTTCGGATCCCGGCATCTCCTTCGGCGTCGATGGTCGCCATCATCAGGGTGCGTATTTCGTTATTCAGCAACGACGCCCAGAGTTCGGCGGGTTCCGTGAATCCGGGCGTCTTCACCTCTTCGACCAGATACCCTGCTTCGGACAGCCACGCCGCTGCCTTGCGTACTGCGGACAGCACGGCAGGCTGCTGACGGCATCCGCCCAACTCCGCGGGATCAGTAATGACTGCGACCCGTATCGGCCCGGCGGCCGGCGCTCCCTGAAGCGGCATGCCCACCCACCAGGGATCGCGCGGGTCGCGCGCGGCCATCGTGGTCAAGCCCAGACGGACATCAGCAACCGTCCGCGCCAGCGGCCCCTGCACCGACATCAACTGCGTGCACATCGGCCTCTCGGACGCTCCAGTCGGATTCCATGCCGGCACCCGCCCGAACGAAGGGCGCAGGCCCACAACGCCGCAAGCATAGGCCGGGTAGCGCACCGATCCGCCCAGGTCATTGCCGTGCGCAAGCGCTCCGATACCCGCCGCGACCGCCGCGCTGGCGCCACCGCTTGAACCACCCGGGGTGTGCGCCCTGGACCAGGGATTCCAGGTCTGTCCGAAGAGGTCGTTGTCGGTATTCCAGCGCAGGCTGAATGCAGGACAATTGCTGCGGCCGATAATCAGGCCACCCGCAGCTTTCCAGTTCGCCACGACCGGGCTGTCTTGCGTCGCCACGATCTTCTCGAACCCGACCACCCCGTTGCTCGTCGGGCAGCCGGCCTGGTCAATGTTCTGCTTGATGGTCAACGACACGCCGGCCAGCGGGCCGACCGCCTCGCCGCGCGCGATTGCGGCATCGACCGCGTCGGCTCCGGCCAGCGCCTGGGCCGAAAGATCGAGGGTCACGGCATTCAGCGCCGGATTGACGACGTGCATCCGCTCGACGCACGAGGTGACCGCTTCGCGCGCGCTGATCTCCCGATTCGTGACTGCGCGCGCCGTGCTTATCGCATCCCAGCGCCAGATTTCATCATTCATTTTCGCCTCCGCTGCGTTCAGTCCAGAAGGTTCCTTTCCACCATCGCGTGAATTCCTTTGTGCCCGTCCACCAGCTGCGTCACGCGAAGGTCGCAGGCAAGGCTGCAGAACGTATATGCGTCCTCAGCAGCCCAGCCTTTGAGCTCAACGAGCCATTTGATCATTTCGCGCAGTGCCTGCTTCGCCGCGTCGTCAAGGTCGGGGTCGGTACCCATGGCGATGTAGTGAGTCGGCGTCATCGCACGGGGGAACGAAAGCGACTTTCCCTTGTGCAGGATCAGCTCGAACGTGCCGCTCATTGGCGTCTCGAGCGCCATCAGGTTGACCTCGCCGTCACCTTGCACCGCATGACCGTCCCCCGCCGAAAACAGCGCACCGTCGGCCCATACGGGAAGGTACAGCGTCGTTCCCGCGACCAGCTCCTTATTGTCGATATTCCCGCCGAACTCACGCGGCTCGATCGAAGACACTGCACCGTATTCCGGGCGCGGGGCAACAGCCATGATTCCGAAAAACGGCCGCAATGGCAGGGTCGGCCCCCAGGGTAATTTCGCGGTCATGCGCTCGCGGTCGAGTGGAATCTGCAGGATGCGCAGAAACGGGAAATCTTCCGGCAGCGTGCCACGCAGGGGTTTGATGCCGTTGTAGGACCAATCTGCGCGCAGCTTTACGTCCCTGATGCGCACCTCAAGCATGTCACCGGCCCGGGCACCGCGCACTTCCACCGGGCCCGTGAGGATGTGCGGACCGAGATAGGGTTTCACGTTGTCGAGGATTGCGCGATGCTCGGGCAACAGGTCAGTACGCGCACCGACCTCGCCCGGACCGCCCGAAACGCAGTGAATCGTGACCGTATCACCGGAATCCACGCTCAGGCGCGGTGCAATCCGGGCGTCGAAATAGCCCCAGTGCACAGTGTCGGGAGAAGCCGAAAGCGTATGGTGCACTGGCATGATAGTTATCTCCGAATCGCAGGCCTGATCTAGATCGAAAGACCGAAGAACTTGCGTATGTTTTTCAGCAGGTCGCCGTGCTTTTCTCGCCGTCCGGCTGCATCAGCCGCCGCCGCGCTGTCCGCCCGCTCCGTATCCTGCGCACGCGCCGCGACGATCCGGCTGATGTCTTCTGCGATCTGCGGCCGCGTAGTCAGCAATCCGCGGAACGACTCCTTATCGAGGCGGTAGCACTCGACATCGGTCAGTGCAATCACCGTCGCGGTGCGCGGCTCACCGGTCAACATGCCCATCTCGCCAAAAAACCCGCCAGCCGACACCGTGCCGAGGCGCACCCGGGACCCGGCGGCTTGCCTGGCGTTGTCGCGCACGATTTCAGCCTCGCCAGAAACGATGATGTACAACCAGTGAGAGGTATTTCCCTGGCGCGTGATCACGTCTCCGCCAGCAAACGGAGCATATTGCAACCGCTCGACGACAGCCGCACGCTCCTCCTCCGACAAGCTGGAAAAGAGATCCACCCCTTTTACCGCGACCAGCCTTCTCTGCAGTTCACGCTTCTTCACCGCTTCTGCGTGAGCCTCGTCCTCTTCGACAAGGTGGATCGTCTCCTGCGGCTCGGCGATGCGTATTCCGATCCTCTGGAAGGCGGTGAAAAGATGTACGCGCACAGCGGAATCGGTGGGGTCGTCCCTGACAAGGTCGGTAAGGTAGTAGCGAAGCGCAAAATTCAGGTTACCTTCGTCAAAGCCCATCAGAACGCAGTTAGGCAGCGGATCGCGCGAGACGTTGGCGATCTCCGCTTCGCGGACCGCCGCTTCCGCCGCAGCGATTACGCGCGCCGGAGGAACCCCCGGGTCGACATGGAACCGGATCCATCGCCGCCACTGCACCGGTGCACCCTCGCGCTTGCCAAGCACAAGGAACTTTCCCTTCATGAGCACGCTGTTAGGGATGACCACCGTTTCCCAGTTGCGCGTCTCGACCGAGGTAAAACGCCAGCGGATGTCGGCGACGCGACCCACTACGTCATCGACCTTGATCCAGTCCCCGACCTGGATCGAATTGTCCAGTTGCAGTGCGAGACCTCCGAGTACGTTGCCCAGGGTGTCCTGCATCGCGAACGCCAGGACCGCCGTGACCACGGCCGATGTTGCAAGGATCCCGCCCAGTTCGAGTCCCGCACCGCGCAGATGAACCAGCGCAAGGACCACATACGCGCCGGTAATGACCAGATCTTCGACGATACGCGGCGTGCGCAGGCGCACCAGCGGCAGAAACAGGCGGAACAATGCAAATCCACACAGTCGCACGAACGCCACCGAAACCACCACTGTCGAGACCGCGAGCAGCACCTCCCCGGTCCGCGCGAAATCAAGCACATCGACTGATGCGCTCGCGAACTGCCCCACAATGCCCGCCGCGAACAGCCACACAGTGTTGCGGTACGATTCCCGTTCTGCCGGCCGGAAGCGCGTCAGCAGCACCAGGAGCAGCAGGGCAATGCCGACAAGGTAAGGCGTCTCCGGGCGGAGGAACTGCCGGATCATTTCGCCAATCATTTCGCTACTTCCATGTGTAGCGCCCCCTTCTCAGTTCGCCGCTTTCGCTGCGATCAGCTCCTTCACCAGCGCAACCTGAGCGTCAATCACCTCAAAGCGCTGCGGGAGTTCTTCAATTTTTTCGTATCCGGCCGGTCGCATGGGCTCGCGGCCGAGTGCCTCCAGCATGGTTTGCGCGAACTTTACCGGCTGCGCCGTTTCGAGGCAGATCAGCGGCACCCCCGGCTCGCGGTTCTCCAGTCCGACCTTGATTCCATCTGCAGTATGCGTGTCGACCATCACGCCGTAGTCCTCGTGGATGCCACGGATCGTAGCGATCCGATCGGCGTGCGTGCTCGACCCGGAGCAGAACCCCGTCTGCCCGACACGCTCGCCGAAGTCCGCGCCTGAAAGGTCGAACGCACCGCTCGATTCAAGTTCCTTCCACAGTGCGTTCAGGCGCCGCGCATCGCGGCGCGTAAAATCACAGACGAAACGCTCGAAATTGGACGCCTTGGAAATATCCATTGACGGGCTCGAGGTGGCCTGTACCTCGGTGCTCTTCCTGATCCGGTACTGCCCGGTCCGGAAGAACTCGTCGAGAACATTGTTTTCGTTGGTCGCAAGAATCAGGCGCCGTACCGGCAGCCCCATGCTGCGCGCGATATGGCCGGCATAAATATTGCCGAAGTTTCCGGAGGGGACCGCGAAGGACACCTCTTCTTCGTTTCCGTGCGTTGCCGCGAAATATCCCTTGAAATAATAGACGACCTGCGCGGCGATCCGCGCCCAATTGATCGAATTCACCGTGCCGATGCGGTACTTTGCCTTGAACACCGCGTCATTCGAAACCGCTTTCACCATATCCTGGCAATCGTCGAACACGCCGCGCACTGCAAGGTTGAAGATGTTCGGGTCCTGGAGGGAGAACATCTGCGCCGTCTGGAACGGACTCATGCGCCCGTGCGGCGATAGCATGAAAACGCGGATCCCGCGCTTGCCGCGCATTGCGTATTCTGCGGCCGAACCGGTGTCGCCCGAGGTCGCTCCGAGAATGTTGAGTTCCTCACCACGCTTGGCGAGCACGTACTCGAAGAGGTTTCCGAGGAACTGCATCGCCAGATCTTTGAAGGCTAGTGTCGGGCCATTGGAAAGCGCCAGAATGTGCAGGCCGGGCTCAAGCGTCTTCAGCGGCGTGATGTCCTCGGTTCCGAAGATATCGCTGGTGTAGGTCCGATCGACCAGCGACTTAAGGTCTGTCGCAGGTATGTCGTCGGCAAACTTCGACATAATCGCGAACGCGAGATCGGCATATCGCATGCCGCGCATGTCACGCAACTCCTCCCGGCCGATGCGCGGATAGGCCTCCGGCAGGAACAACCCACCGTCGGACGCCAGTCCTTCGAGGAGAATGGCCGTGAAACGCTGCGGAGCGGCGCGACCCCGTGTGCTGATGTAGTTCACTACAGGAGTTCTTCCAGGCGGATGCGCGTCACTTTACCGACCACCGTGCGCAGACTCTCGATCTTTTCGATTGCGCCGTTGACGTTCTTTTCAATCGCGCGATGCGTCAGCAGCACGATATCGACCCGGCTTTCACCCTCCCTGGGTTCTTTCTGCACCATCGCATCGATCGAGATCGACGCCTTCGCCAGAATACGCGTGAGGTCCGCCAGCACACCCGGGCGATCGAGAACGCGCATGCGAAGGTAATACGAGGTCTCCACTTCTCCCATCGGCAGGACCGGAATGTCCGAAAGCTGGTCCGGCTGGAATGCCAGATGGGGAACGCGATGTTCCGGGTCCGCTGTGATCAGGCGCGTGACGTCGACCAGATCGGCCACCACCGCGCTCGCAGTCGGCAGGCTGCCGGCACCCGCGCCGTAGTAGAGCGTCGGCCCGACCGCGTCACCCTTCACTAGAATGCCGTTCATCACGCCTTCCACATTGGCGATCAACCGCCGGGTAGGAACCAAGGTCGGATGCACTCGGAGCTCGATCCCCGCCTTGACCCGCTTGGTAATGCCCAGCAGTTTGATCCGGTATCCCAGCTCCTCGGCGTAGCGAATGTCGTCCTGCGTCAGCCTGGAAATGCCTTCGGTGTATGCCTTGCCGAACTGCATGGGAATGCCGAACGCGATCGCGCTCATGATCGTAAGCTTGTGCGCCGCGTCGACGCCTTCGATGTCAAAGGTCGGATCGGCCTCGGCGTAACCGAGCGCCTGCGCCTGCTTGAGCACCTCGCCAAACGGGAGGCCCTTGTCGCGCATTTCGGAAAGGATGAAGTTGGAGGTGCCGTTGATGATGCCGGCGATCCACTCGATCCGGTTGGCCGCCAGGCCTTCGCGCAGCGCCTTGATGATCGGTATGCCTCCCGCCACCGCGGCCTCGAAGGCGACCATGACGCCCTTCTTCTGCGCAGCCGCGAAAATCTGGTTGCCGTGGGTGGCAAGCAACGCCTTGTTCGCGGTGACCACATGTTTGCCGTTGTCGATGGCCTCCAGCACAAGACCCTTGGCGAGCGTATAGCCGCCGATCAGTTCGATGACGATATCGACCTCCTTCGACCGGACTACGTCGCGCGCGTCGCTCACTACCTTTGCCTTTCCCTTGACGATCGCGCGCGCACGCTCCACCGCCTTGTCCGCAACCATGGTGATTCGTATCGCGCGGCCGGCACGCCGCTGGATTTCGTCCGCATTGCGCCGCAGAACCTCCCAGGTGCCGCCGCCCACCGTACCGATCCCGAGCAGGCCGACGCGAATGGCTTTCAGTTGTGGCTTCGCCGTGCTTTTCGAGGCTGTCGTCATTTCAGAAATCCGTCCTTTTTGAACATTTCCCGCACGCCGCGGACGGCCTGGCGGAGGCGATGCTCGTTTTCGATCAGGGCAATGCGCACATGGTCGTCACCGTAGTCACCGAAGCCGATTCCCGGGGAAACCGCGATCTTGGCGTCCAGCAGGAGCTTCTTGGCGAACTCTAGCGAGCCCAGGTGCGCGTACGCTTCAGGAATCTTCGCCCAGACATACATCGAGGCTTTCGGGTTCTCCACCATCCAGCCTATGTCATGGAGCCCCTTCACCATCACGTCCCGGCGCTTCTGGTACTTGAGGCGGATCTCCTCGACACAGTCCTGTGGGCCGTCGAGCGCGACGATCGAAGCGATCTGGATCGGCGCGAACGTGCCATAGTCGTGGTAGCTCTTGATGCGCGCCAGCGCGTTGACGAGTTCCTTGTTGCCGACCATGAATCCAACCCGCCAACCGGCCATGTTGTAGCTCTTCGACATGGTGAAGAATTCGACTGCGACGTCTCGCGCTCCCGGCACCTGCATGATCGAGGGCGACTTGTAGCCGTCGAAAGTGATATCGGCATACGCCAGGTCATGTACCACCATGATTTCGTGGCGCCTCGCCAGGTCGACGATGCGCTCGAAGAATTCCAGCTCGACGCACATTGCCGTCGGGTTGGACGGAAACCCGAGGACCAGCATCTTCGGCTTCGGGATAAGCTCGCGTATCGCGCGCTCGGCTTCCTCAAAGAAATCTACGCCCGGCGTCATCCGCACTGACCGAATATCCGCACCGGCGATGATCGCGCCATAAATGTGGATCGGATACGACGGGTTAGGCACCAGGACCGTATCCCCGCGCTCGAGCGTCGCAAGCATCAGGTGCGCGAGGCCCTCCTTCGAGCCGATGGTGACGATGGCTTCCGAGTCGGGGTCGAAATCGACGCCATAGCGCCGCTGGTACCAGTCGCAAATGGCACGCCGCAGCCGCGGGATGCCCTTGGAAACGGAATAGCCGTGCGTATCCTGCCGCTGCGCGGCCTCGACCAATTTGTCCACGATGTGCTGAGGTGTCGGTCCGTCAGGGTTTCCCATCGACAGGTCGATGATGTCCTCACCTTGCCGGCGTGCCGCCATCTTGAGCTCGGCGGTGATGTTGAACACGTACGGCGGCAGGCGTTTGATTCGGCTAAACTCGCGCATGGGTTTCGATTTCTGTTGGCTGGTTTCCGGCGCCTCGGTGAAGCGTTAAGGCACTGAAAAAATATGGAATTCTACGCTTTCGTGACCTCGGCCTCAATTCTGCTTTGACTCTGCGATCGAGCGCCTCCCGACTTGAAACTACACGCGTCCGGTCCGACCAGCCTCAATACGTTTACCGGCTACGGAAAAGGGTATGTGCTTGTGAACGCTCAACGCCATGAATCGGGCCTGATCGTGATGCCGGAACAGCTGCTGCCCTGGCATGTCGCGGGCTTCGCCGCGCTGGCTGCAGAAGACTTTGTGCAAATCGCCGCGCTACGGCCCGAGCTGGTATTGCTTGGAACCGGCGAAGCGCTGCGCTTCCCCCACCCCACCCTGACGCGCGCGCTGTCTGAGGCGCGGATTGGACTCGAAGTGATGGACATACAGGCCGCCTGCCGCACCTACAACATCCTCATGGCCGAGGAACGCAAGGTCGCGGCCGCGCTGCTGTTTTCATGAAATTCCGACCGTGAGAGGCCGTCTGTGACCGATTCACTGGGATGGCGGCGCAAGCTGGCCGTACTGATCCCCTCCACCAATACCAGCGTGCAACCCGAGTTCGACGCCATGCGTCCCGACGGCGTGACAAATCACATCAGTCGCATCCGCATCCCGAACAACCCCTTGCGCAACGACGAGGATTTCAGGCAACTGGTCGATAACATCGCCGAGGCGCAACTCGAAGCCGTAGACAGCGCGATGAGCTGCGAGCCCGACCACATCGTGCTTGGAATTTCAGTGGAGACGTTCTGGGGAGGGCTGGCGGCGAGCAGAAAACTCACTAGTGAGCTCGAAGCGCACACGGGACTGGGAGTCACCGGCGGCGCGGGTGCGTGCAGTGCTGCGTTCGGGCAACTCGGGGTCAAGCGGATCGCAGTGCTGACGCCGTACTTCCCCGTAGGCGACCGGAACGTGCAGCAGTTTTTTGAGGAATCCGGCTACGACGTGAAGCGCATCAGGGGACTGAAGTGCGCCTCCCCCGTGCTGATCGCGCACGCTCAACCAGATGAGTTGCGCACGGCCGTCGATGAACTCGATGGCGACGACGTCGATGCCGTGATCCAGGTGGGCACCAACCTGGCATTTGCGACATTGGCGGCGAAGATGGAGAAAGAGCGTGCCAAGCCGGTTCTTGCGATCAATACTGCCATCTACTGGCACGCGTTGAGGAAAAACGGCATCCCGGACAACATCGCCGGGTGGGGCCGTCTGATGGAGAAGCATTGACCCCGGAGCGCAGCATATCGGCGCTGCGACGGCAATCGAGGAAAATCAATCTCCCGGATTTGCGCATCTGCGGCTTCATCGCAGATGCGCAAATCCGGGAGACCCGAAAAAGTAGATTGGTCACCAACCTCAAAATAGGATGCGCATCATGCAACGCTTCAAAA
>JBBQVP010000126.1:0-12703 GCA_038211455.1 Burkholderiales bacterium | reverse complement strand
GATCGCGCTGGCGATGATGCAGGTGCTGATCGAGGAAGAGCACCACGACAAGGAATTCATCCGGGACTGGACCCGCGGCTTCGCCGAACTCGCCGAACGCGTCGCGCAGTGGATCCCGGCGCGCGCCTCCGCGGTCAGCGGCGTGCCCGAAGACCAGATCCTGGCCGCCGCGCGCGCCTACGCGAACGGCCCCTCCGCATTTGTTTCGGGACACGGCATCGATGCGGTGAGCAACGGCGTGCAGACCTTCCGTGCGTTCCATTGCCTGGTCGCCATCAGCGGCAACCTCGACCGTTCGGGCGGCAACCGCCGCGCCAAGCGGCCGAAAGGCTTTCGCAATTACTTCGACGTGATCCACGACCCCGCCTTCCAGCTGCCCGCCGAGGTTTCCTCTCGCACGCTGGGCGCGGCGCAGTTTCCGCTCTGGGCCGGGCCGAAGGGCTGGCAGACCGCCTGCCACAATCCCACCGTCATTGAAGCGATCCTGTCCGGCAAGCCGTACCCGGTGCGCGCGATGTATGTGTCCGGCGCCAACATCGCGGTCACCTATCCGGATTCGCAGCGTACGATCGCGGCGCTGCGCTCGCTCGATTTCCTTGCCGTCGCCGCGCACAGCATGAACCCGACGGCGGCGCTGGCCGACATCGTGCTCCCAAAGACGACGACGCTGGAGGAAGAGGACGTCTCGCTTAACGCGCACGGCCCCTGCGTCACGTGGACCGCGGCGGTAGCCGCGCGCGTCGGCGAGGCGCGCCCGGACGTGGAGATCGCGGCGGGCCTGGTTGCGCGCATGGCGGCACGCGGCGCGGCCGATCCGAAGCTGATGCCCTGGCGCACGCAGCGCGAATTCAACGTCTGGCTGCTGAAAGACACGTCCCTTTCGATCGAAGACCTCGCGCGCACCGGCTACGCCGAATTCGAGCACGTGCATGGTGACTTCGACACGCAGGTGTTCAGGACACCGAGCGGCAAGGTGGAGCTCTGGTCGCAGCGCATGCAGGAGGCCGGGCTCGACCCGCTGCCCGAATGGGTGCCCACCGGCGCGTCGCGCGTCGATGATCCCGCCTACCCGTACACGCTGCAAACCGGCCTGCGCGAGAAGACCTACCACCACTCGCGCTTTCGCGAGCAGGCCTGGGCGCGCAAGGTGTCGCCCGACCCGCTGCTCAAGATTCATCCCGACACCGCGCGCGCTCTCGGCGTGGCCGACGGCGAGTGGGTGAAGGTCGAAACGCCGCGCGGCCAGGGTGCCTGCCGCGTGAAGGCACACGTGACCGACGCCACTGCGCCGGGCATCGTGGTCACCGGCATGGGCTGGTGGCTCCCGGAGGCGGCAGGGCCTGAGTTCGGCGCGCTCGACATCAACATCAACGCCGCGCTGAGCTACGCCGGGCCCTACGATCCCGCGAGCGGTTCGGCCGACACGCGCGGCGTGCCGTGCCGGATTTCGGCGGCGCGCTGAGGCGTTTACGCCCGGCCGTCGCGCCTGTCTGCGATCACTTCGCCTTCGATTACGCGGCCCCCCACCACCTCGCCCTCGATCGGCGCGCCGCGCAGCTCTTTTAGCGAACCCAGGCACAGGTGGATGAATGCCAGCGCGAACAACATCGGTGCGAACAACCCGACCACGGGCACATAGGCGACCAGAGCAAGGATCAGTCCGAGCAGGTAGAGCGTGCTGCCCCGCGCCTTGAAGATCTCCTGCATCTCGCCCGCGCTTGCGTGCGCGGCCAGCGCGTCGTAGCGCAGGATCTTCTGGTTGACCCACCCCATCACGCCCACCGGGACCATCGCCCATAGCGGCGGGATCAGCAGCAGCGGCAGCGTCACCAGGAACAGCAGCGCGAGGCCGCACAGCGCGACCACGCTGTTCCAGACACTGCCCGCCGTGGTGCCGCCCTGCCGGCGCGCGAGCGCCGGGTAGTGCGCGCGCGCGATGTGCTCGACCATGGCGTCCATGCCGAGGATGCCGAGGATCAGCAGCGCCGTCAGGTAGACCAGCGGCACGAACAGCAGGATCAGCATCACGTGCGCGGAAAACAGCATCACGCCTGAAAAGTCGAACGGAACATAGTCGACCATCGGCTGCATGACACTGCCCAGTTGCGTGGCGATCCACATCGCGGTGCGCCCCCACAGCACGAGGCCCGCGATTCCCCAGAAGGCGAGCGACGCGAATACCGGCCAGACCATCAGCCAGAGCATGCGCCGGTTGAACAGGCTCACGAGTGCGAGGAACAGAGACTTTCCGATACCCATCATGCGCCCGATGCTAACATCGGTTCCCTCCAAAGCCCCACGCACTGCACGCGCTGCGCAACTTGAACAACGAAACCCTGTTTGGTCCCACCGAAGGCTGGTCGCTCGAGCCGATCGGCGTCTGGCTGCTGAAGGAGGCCCGCAGCCTGACCGATGCGGTGGAACTGATCGACCAGTTGATGGCCAGGCTCACCGCGGCAGGCGCCGGGATCGACCGCTTCCGTCTCACCGCGACGACGCTGCATCCCCAGCTGATCGCCTGGGGCGTTGCCTGGGATCGGGGCAGCAAACCCAGGATGTGGAACGGCGAGCACGGCGTGGAGCTCGGCGACGCCTACATCGGCAGCCCGATCCAGTACGTGCGCGAGCGCAACCTTCCGTACCGGGCGCGGCTCGACGCGCCGGCCCGGGACAGCGACCACTCCACCTTCCACGACCTGCGCGCGGCGGGCATGACCGCGTACGTAGCACTGCCCCTGACCTTCGGCACCGGCGTGGTCAACGTCGTCACCATTGCCACCGCATCGCCCGCCCGCTTCAGCGACGCCGACATCGCGCGCTTCGAGGCCATGATCAACCTGCTCGCGCCGCTGGTCGAGATCATTTCCGAGCGCCGCATGACGCTCGGATTGCTCGATACGTTTGTCGGCCCGCGGATCAGCCGGCGCATCCTGGATGGCCAGGTCAGGCGCGGAGACGGCGCGCAGATCAACGCGGCGTTCTGGTATTCGGACCTGCGCGGCTTCACCGGGCTCTCCGAACGCCTGCCGACAGCCGAGCTCCTCCACCTGCTCAACGACTACTTCGAATACTGCGCCGCGGCCGCCGCGGCCCGCGGTGGCGAGATCCTGCAGTTCATCGGCGATGCAATCCTGATCGTGTTCGAGATCGACGAACCGGGGCGCGAGGCCGAAGTCTGTGAATCGGCACTCGATGCCGCGATCGACGCGTTCGATTCGCTCGCGGTAGTCAACCACCGCCGTCGCCACTCCGGGCAGCCGGTGATCGAGTTCGGCCTCGGCCTGCACCTGGGCGTGGTGACCCACGCCAACGTGGGGTCCCCGGGTCGCCTCGCGTTCAACGTCATCGGCCCCGCGGTCAACACCACCGCACGGATCCAGTCGCTCACCAAGCAGACCGGCGTGCCACTGCTGCTGTCGAGCGATTTCGCGAAGCGGGTGAAGCGGCCGCTGCGGCACGTGGGCACGTTCGAGCTGCGCGGGGTGGCGGAATCGGAGGATCTGTACACGCCTGCGGAGGGGTAGTCGGGGTTGCGGATACGGGTGTATCGGGCGCGCTTTCGAGGCATGTACTTTCTTTAAATCTTTAAGATTATTTTTGTAAACTCATTGACTGGTGCGGGTTGCGTGTCAGTTAGAGTATCGATATAGATACAAATAGCCCGCGCGGATAACGCGTTGTAAAGGATTTTTAGGAAGACCGCGCCGCCGAAGCCAGGCTCGAAGACCGGAAATACAGCTACATCCTCAACAAGCCCTATCGCTGGGAAAGCTGGGCCGCGCTGTAGGGATACGCCCGCCTGCCTGGCGGGCCACACAGGCTGATCACGATGGCCAACTTCGGGCGGCTCCCGGTCGTGTTCGCGCCATCGACATATCCCGAAAACGTGTCGATTAAATACGAATTAATCGACACATCCGGTTGACATGTCGATCGCGTCGACATACAGTCCCCCTCATGTCGAAGAAAACGCCCAACGTCAACATGAGCGCCAAACGCTGGCAGCCGGATCGGCCGTACAACGCGATGCCGCCGTTGCCGCCGGCGACCGAGGTCGAGACCCGCGCGGTGCTGCGCGCCTGCATCACCGCACGCGCGGCGCTGGCCGGGTTGAAGCAGGCCGCGGAACTGATCCCCAACCAGGCGATGCTCATCAACACCTTGCCGCTGCTCGAGGCGCGCGCCAGTTCGGAAATCGAGAACATCGTCACGACCACGGACGAACTGTTCCGCCACGTGGGCAACGAGACGCAGGCCAACCCGGCGACCAAGGAGGCCCTGCGCTACAGCCGGGCGCTGTTCGAGGGCTTCGACGCGCTCAAGCGGAGGCCGCTCAGCACCCGTACCGCCGAACAGGTTTGCACGACGATCAAGGGCGTCGAGATGACGGTCCGCCGCACGCCGGGCACGACACTGATGAACGACCGGACGGGCGACACCATCTACTCCCCCCCCGAAGGCGAAACCCTGCTGCGCGACCTGCTGGCCAACTGGGAGCGCTATCTGCACAACGAAACGGAACTCGATCCGCTGATCCGCATGGCGGTTGGCCACTACCAGTTCGAAGCCATCCATCCGTTCACCGACGGCAATGGCCGCACAGGCCGTGTGCTGAACAGCCTCTACCTGATCCAGGAAGGCCTGCTGACCCTGCCCATCCTGTACCTGAGCCGCTACATCATCAAGCACAAGGCCGATTACTACCGCCTGCTGCTGCAAGTCACACGCGAGCAGGACTGGGAATCCTGGCTGTTGTACATCCTCAAGGGCGTCGAGCAAACGGCAAGCTGGACCACCGAAAAGATCGCGGCAATTCGCGCTTTGTCGGACCTGACCACCGGGCATGTGCGCGCCCGCCTGCCGAAGGTGTACAGCCACGAACTGGTGAGCCTGTTATTCGAACTGCCGTATTGCCGCATCGGCAGCCTCACCGAAAGGGGCATCGCCAAGCGCCAGACGGCGTCGATATATCTCAAGCAGCTGGTCGATATCGGCGTGCTGAAAGAGCAGGAGGCGGGCAAGGAAAAGCTCTTCATCCACCCGAAGCTGATGCAGCTGCTGACCCGCGACGACAACAAAGTCACGGCTTATCGATGAACGAAGCCGAAACCCGCGCCGAGCATATCGATCCCGCGTTAAGCCATATATTGGCACGATCATGCTAATATCTGGCCATGTCGATCGCGACAGCCCTTTTCTCCGATAGCCAGTCCCGCGTTTTCCGGTGGCTGTTTGGCCAGCCGAAGCGCAGTTACCACTTGAATGAATTGCGGCGGCTGACGGGTCTCGGAAGCGCCTCTCTCCAGAGGGAGCTTGGAAAGCTGGCCGAGGCCGGGTTGGTGCACTCGGAGAAGGTAGGCAACTTGCGACGGTTCCAGGTCAACATTGAGAGCCCGGTATATGAGGAATTGGCCGCGCTGACGCGCAAAACCCTCGGTGCGCAGCCTCAGCTGCAGGAGGCCCTGGCGCCGATAGAATCGAGGCTGGAACAAGCGTTCATTTACGGCTCGTTCGCCAAGGGAACGGACACGGCAACGAGCGATATCGACGTCATGGTGGTCGGGAATGAACTGCTGCTGAGCGGAGTCCTTGAGCTGCTGCTTCCAGTGGAGTCGCAATTGGGACGCAAGATCAACCCTGCAATTTATACGCCGGCGGAGTACAAGCGCCGTCGCGCGCAGAAGGATTCGTTCCTGAATCGCGTACTGGCGCAGCCAGTGATTCCGTTGATCGGAGAAGCTGATGCGGCGAAACTGATCCAATCGAAAAAGAAATGAACCAAGCCGAAACCCGCGCCGAGCACATCGACCCCGCGCTGAAGGCGCCGAAGAAGCCGCTGCTGCATCAGGCCCTTTCTGGAAGTCTCTAAAACGATGAGCAAGTCCGGACCATCCTCCCCACCGCCCGGCGGCCAGTTCATCGTCTATCAGACCGAGGACGGCAAGCTGAAGCTGGACGTCCGTTTTGAAGGCGAGACGGTCTGGCTCACGCAGCAGCACATGGCGGATCTGTTCCAGACCACCAAGCAAAACGCCAGCCTGCACATCCGGAACATTTTCGCCGAGAAGGAATTGCCGATCGATTCAGTAGTAAAGGAATCCTTGACGACTGCCGCGGATGGAAAACGTTATGCCACCAAGTTCTACAACCTCGATGTCATCATTTCAGTGGGATACCGAGTCAAGTCACTGCGCGGCACCCAGTTCCGCATCTGGGCCACGCAGCGGTTGCGGGAATACATTGTCAAAGGCTTTGTGCTCGACGACGAGCGCCTGAAGAATCCCGACCAGCCCTTCGATTACTTCGAGGAACTGACCCGGCGGATCCAGGATATCCGCACGTCGGAGCGGCGGTTCTACCAGAAAATCACGGACATCTATGCCACCAGCGTCGATTACGACCCCACGCAGGACATCAGCCTGGAGTTTTTTAAAACCGTGCAGAACAAGGTGCACTGGGCCATCACCGGCCAGACAGCGGCGGAGATCGTCCACGAACGGGTGAATGCCGCCAAGCCCAATCTGGGCCTGACGAACTGGCGCGGGGCCAGGATCCGTAAGCAGGATGTCGGAATCGCGAAGAACTATCTCTCCGAATCGGAGCTCGCGGCGTTGAACAATCTGACGGAGCAATATCTTGTCTTCGCCGAGGGGCAGGCCATGCGACGTATCCCGATGCACATGGTGGAGTGGGTGGCCAAGCTCGACGGATTCCTGAAACTCAACGACCGTGACATCCTCACCCATGCGGGAAGGATTTCCCACGAAATCGCCCAGACCAAAGCCGATGTGGAATACAACAAATACAAGAGTCTGGACATGGCTCTTCCCCGGCCGGTGGACGCAGATTTCGAGCGGGCGGTCAGGCAATTGCCGAAACCCTCGATAAATCCGCGGAAACACGGAAATCCAGGCAAGAAAAAGAAATGAATGAAGCCGAAACCCGCGCCGAGTACATCGACCCCGTGCTCAAAGCCGCAGGCTGGGGCGTGGTCGAAGGCAGCCGCATCCGGCGCGAGTATCTGATCACGCCAGGGCGCATCGAGGGGCTGGGGCGGCGTGGCAAGGGACTGACGGCAGACTACGTGCTGGAGTATCGCAACACCAAGCTGGCCGTGGCCGAGGCGAAGGGATGGAAGGAAGCGCTGCCCGAGGGCGTGGCGCAGGCGAAAAACTACGCAGGCAAGCTCGCGGTGCGCTACACCTACGCCACCAACGGCCAGGGCATCTACGCCATCGACATGCAAACGGGCGTGGAGGCGGAGATTTCGAGCTACCCGACGCCGGAAGAACTCTGGGCGCGGACCTTTGCACAGCAGGACACCTGGCGCGACCGCTTTGCCGCGGTGCCTTACGAGGACAAGGGCGGCTCGCATCCCGGCCGCTATTACCAGGACATCGCGATCGAGCGCACGCTGCAGGCGATCGCGGCGAAACGGAAGCGCATTCTGCTGACGCTGGCGACAGGCACGGGCAAGACGTTCATCGCGTTTCAGATCGCGTGGAAGTTGTTCCACTCGCGCTGGAACCTGAGCCACGAGGCGACGCGACGTCCGCGCATCCTGTTCCTGGCCGACCGCAACATCCTCGCGGACCAGGCTTATAACGCGTTCTCAGCGTTTGAGGATTCCTCGCCAGGGTCATGCGTCCGGATCAGCCCTGACGAAATTCGGCGAGCTGGCAGGCCGCCCACGAACGGCAGCCTGTTCTTCACCATCTTCCAGACCTTCATGAGTGGCCCGATGGTGGATGGAAAACCCTCCCCGTACTTCGGCGAGTACCCACCGGACTTCTTCGATCTCATCATCATCGACGAGTGCCACCGCGGCGGCGCGAACGACGAGGGCAACTGGCGCTCGATCATGGAGTACTTCGCGCCCGCGGTGCAGCTCGGCCTGACCGCCACGCCCAAGCGCAAGGACAACGCCGACACCTACGCCTACTTCGGCGAGCCGGTGTTCATCTACTCGTTGAAAGACGGCATCAACGACGGATTTCTCACGCCGTTCAAGGTGAAGCAGATCCAGACCACTCTCGACGAATACGTCTATACCGCCGACGACACCGTGGTGGAAGGCGAAGTGGAAACGGGCAAGCGCTACGAGGAAAAGGACTTCAACAAGATCATCGAGATCAAGGCCCGCGAGAAGAAGCGCGTCAAGATCTTCATGTCGCAGATCAACCAGCGGGAAAAGACCCTGGTCTTTTGCGCGACGCAGGCCCACGCGCTGGCGGTGCGCGACCTGATCAACCAGATGAAGACCGGCACCGACCCGAACTACTGCCAACGCGTCACGGCCGACGATCACGAACTCGGCGAGCAGCACCTGCGCGACTTCCAGGACAACGAGAAGACGATCCCGACGATCCTGACGACCTCGCAAAAGCTCTCCACCGGCGTGGATGCGCGCAACATCCGCAACATCGTGCTGATGCGGCCGATCAACTCGATGATCAAGTTCAAGCAGATCATCGGTCGCGGCACGCGACTCTTTGAGGGCAAGGATTACTTCACGATCTACGACTTCGTGAAGGCGCATCACCACTTCAGCGACCCCGAATGGGACGGCGAGCCGCTCGAATCGGAACCGAAGGTAATCCATTACCCGAAACCGGAACCCACCGAGCCGGGCGGAATCAAGGAGCCGCCACCGGAACGCAAGAAACAGGCGAAGATCCGGCTGGCCGATGGCAAGGAGCGGACCATCCAGCACATGATGATGACAATCTTCTGGCATCCGGACGGCACGCCGATGTCGGCACAACAGTTCATGGAAATGCTGTTTGGCAAGTTGCCGGAATTCTTCAAGGACGAAGCGCAGCTCAGAGCGCTCTGGAGCGCACCCGATACGCGCAAAAAATTGCTTCAGAGGCTCGCCGAGCACGGCTTCGGCCACCAGCAGCTGTTGGAGATGCAGAAGATCATCGACGCCGAGAAGAGCGACCTCTTCGACGTGCTCGCGCACGTGGCCTACGCCATGCCACCCGTCACGCGCGAGGCGCGGGCGACGGGAGCGAAGGCCCAGATCGACACGTCGTTCAATGCAAAGCAGTGGGTGTTCCTTGACTTCGTCCTGCGGCACTATGTGGATGTCGGCGTTGGAGAACTCGACCAGGACAAGCTCACCCCGCTACTGCGTCTGCGATACCACGATTCAATTTCCGACGCGGTAGCGGACCTCGGCGCGCCGGAGGAGATCGGCCAGGTATTCGCCGGGTTTCAGAAATTTCTCTACGAACCGCGCGCCGCTGCATGAGACGGGCGTGCAGGATCACGACTGACCCAGCCCCGGCACACAAAACCATGCCCGCCACCTTCCTCTACTTCGCCTACGGTTCCAACCTGCTGAGCGCCCGCCTGCGGGAGCGCACGCCGTCCGCGAGGGTGGTCGGGGTCGGCCACTTGCGCCAACATGAGCTTCGCTGGCACATGCTGTCCACCGATGGCTCGGGAAAATGCGACATCGTTCAGGCCGCGGGGCCTGCCGTGCATGTGCAAGGTGTCGTCTACGAAATCTTCACGACGGAAAAGCCGCACCTGGATGCCGCTGAAACGCTTGGCGTTGGCTATGCGGAAAAAGAGGTTGAGATCGAGCTCGCCTCGGGCCGGCTGCAGGCGAGCGTCTACCATGCGCTCGCAATCGATCCCATGGCCACGCCCTACGACTGGTACAAGAACATTGTGGTCGCCGGCGCCAGGGAGCACGGGCTTGCCGCCGACTACATCCTTCAACTCGAGCGCGCGCCCATGCAGGCCGATCCCGACCCCCGACGGTCGGTGCGTCACGCCGCACTGCTGCATCGCGCGCGCGCCGGCCAGGTGCCGGTGTGAAAGCCGGCCTCGGCATGGATCCGGCTTCGCAACGCGAACTCGTCCGCCTGCTGGCCACGCTGCGGCGCGAGGGCCGCCAGCAGAGCGGCCTCGAGCCCCACCTGCGGCCTCCGGATGCAGCCACGGCCTACCGCATCGCCGCCGAAGTGGCCGAAGAACTTGGCTGGCAGGTCGCCGGCTGGAAGATCGCGGCGATGAAGGCAGAAATGCAAAGGCAGTTGCGCGCCGACGCCCCGATCTACGGCCGCGTCTTCGCGCCCAACATCCGGACCTCGCCCCACACGGTCCTGCGCGCGACGCTGTGCAGCCCGATTCCGGAAATCGAATACCAGGCGAAGCTCGGCGCCGACCTGCCGCCCCGCGACCGGCCCTACACGCGGGCCGAGGTCACCGAAGCAGTCGCGTCGCTCCACCCGGGCATCGAGCTTGCCGAATGCCGCTTCATCCACGACGCGGCCTTCCCGCCGCTGCCCGCGGTACTCGCCGATGGCGCCGGCAGCGGCACAATCATTCACGGTCCGGCGATCAAGGACTGGCATATGCGCGACATCGCGGGCCAGGAGACCGTGCTCCTCTGCAATGGCACGCCGCGCCGCCGCGGCACCGCGCAGGCCACGCTCGACCACCCCATGGAACCGCTCACCTGGCTCGCGAACGAACTGTCGCGCACCGGCATCGGCCTCAAGGCCGGGCAGATGGTCAGCACGGGCACGCTGACCGGCATGCTGGCGCCAAAAGCGGGTGAAACCTATGTGGCCGATTTCGGCCCGTTCGGCAGCGTTACCCTCAAGTTCACCTAGCATCCGGCCTCAGGTCCATGCCACCCGAAGACACCGCACCCGCGATCCTCATCACCATCCCGGTCAGCCACTACTGCGAGAAGGCGCGCTGGGCGCTCGAGCGGGTCGGGCTGCCGTTTCGTGAGGAGGCGCACGTCCCGCTGCTGCACCGGCTCGCGACCGCGCGCAACTACGGCGGCACGGTGCCTGTGCTGGTGCATGGCAAGCGCCGCCTCATCGATTCGACCGACATCCTCGTCTATGCCGACGCGCTCTGCGGCGGGAACCGGCTGTATCCCGCCGATCCCGCGCAACGTGAGGAAGTCGCCGCGCTCGAGGAACGCTTCGACAAGGAACTCGGCCCGCATGCGCGCCGCTGGGCCTACGCGCACCTGCTTCCGGAAACGGCGTTGCTTCGGGAACTGTGGTCGCGCGGCGCGCCACGGTTTGAGGCCGGCCTGCTTGTCCTGATCATGCCGCTGGCGCGCCGCCTGGTGCGCTCCGGCTACCGGATCACGCTGGAGACCGCGCAGCGCTCGCTCGAGCGCGTGCGCGGCGTGTTCCGCGAAGTGGATGACCTTCTTGGCGACGGCCGGCGGTTTCTCGCCGCCGGGCGCTTCACTGCCGCCGACCTGACCTTTGCGGCGCTCGCGGCGCCGCTGCTGTTTCCCGACGAATGCCGTGCCGCGCACCCCGGCCTGGACGCGCTGCCCGCCGCGATGCGCGACGAGATCCTGCGCCTTCGAGACACCACCGCAGGCCGGTTCGCGCTGCGCCTCTACGCCGAAGAGCGCATCCCACCGGCAGGCATGCAAGGACGTTGACTCCTGCGTTTCCATCTGAGTTAATTTTAACGAAATATTTTTACAAACTCGTTTACTGGAGCGGCCTACAGGGTAGTTTCTGTTCTTGTACCGGAACAGACGACGGTGCGGTCATCCCGCTGCATCGCGCCTGAAATCGATGAATCCGCGTTCGACGTCGACGCGCACCAGCTTCACGCGCAGACGGTCGCCCACGTCCAGCCCCTTGAACCCGCCGACCAGCTTGCCCTCCGTGGCCGGATGCGTGACGCGCACCCAGGTCCCCTTGTCCGCGGCGCCGGTGACGATCGCATCGAAACGTTCGCCGATGCGTCCTGCCAGCAGCAGCGCCGCACCGGACTTGCGCACCTGGCGCTCGGCTTTGGCGGCGTTGTCCTCCTGCGCGGTGCAATGGATGGCGAGGTCTTGCAGCTCATCGTTGCTGTAGGGCACCGGCGCGCCGGCCAGCGCGGCCTTGATGAGGCGCTGGGCGAGCAGATCAGGAAAGCGCCGGTTCGGCGCGGTGGAGTGGGTGTAATCCTGCACCGACAGGCCGAAGTGGCCCTCCGCCTTCTGCCCGGGCAACTCGAGCGCGTACTCACCGCGCCCGAGCAGCTTGACCACTGACAGCGACAGGTCGGGAAATGCGACCGGGTCAGCGTCACGCTGCTTGCAAAGAAATTCCTGCAGCGCCTTGGCATCCGGCGCACCCGGCAGGCGGCCGCCTTTCGCCGCGGCCAGCTGGCGGATGCGTTCCCAGCGCTCCGGCGAACGCAGTACGCGGCGCAGCGAAGGGACGCCGTGTGACTCGAGAAACCTTGCATTCGCACCGTTGGCCGCCACCATGAATTCCTCGATCAGTTCCTTGGCGCGGTTCGGCGGATCAGCCCGCAGGTCGGCCAGCTCGCCACCCTCGAACACCGGCCGGGCCTCGGGCGTTTGCAGGCTCAGCGCGCCGTGCTCGTGGCGCAGGTCACGCATGGACTGGGCGCAGCGGTCCTGCGCGCGCAGCTGCTCGTCCAGCCCGGGCACCGAGGGCAGCACGGCCGCCAGGTGCTGCGGCATCGCGCCGCCGTTCAGCCAGTCCGCCAGTGCGTCGTAGGCGAGCTTGGCGTGGTTGTGGACCAGCGCGCGATAGACCTGGGCGCCCTGCACCGAGCCGTCTTCTCCCATCTGCATTTCGGTCACGATCGCCAGCCGGTCTTCGCTTTCGCCCAGCGACGTGAGGTCGGTCGAAAGTTTCTCGGGCAGCATCGGGAAAATGCCGGCCGTAGTGTAGATCTCGGTGGT
>JBBQVP010000125.1:0-12845 GCA_038211455.1 Burkholderiales bacterium | reverse complement strand
AACTTCGAGTACCCCACCAGGGTCGGCGACGCGGCGGCCTACGCGATGCAGCTCCTGAGCATCACGGTGTTCATGTTCTAGGTGCAGCGCCGGATCACGCATCGCAATGGCTACGTCTCGCAGACCGGCAAGGGCGGCGAGCGCCGCCCGATCCAGCTCGGCCCCTGGAAATGGCCGATGCTCGGCTACAGCCTTGCGGTCTGCACGATGTCGTTCTTCATGCCGATGGTGGTGATCTGCCAGGCGGCGCTGGCCAAGGCCTGGGGGCGCGGCTTTTCGCTCGACAACCTGACGTTCAAGAACCTCTACTTCACGATGTTCGAGAACACGCTGACGCGCAATGCAACGATCAACACCTTCACCTACGCCGGCACCGCGTCGATCATCGCCGTGCTGCTGGCACTGTGCATTGCCTACGTGGTCAACCGCGAGCTGGTCGGGAAGAGGGTGGCCGCGGTGCTGTCTTTCCTGACGATGGCGCCGTTCGTCATTCCCGGCATCGTGCTGGCGATCGGCTTCTACGCGGCCTACACCAATCCGCCGCTCACGCTCTACGGCACAGCGTGGATCCTGATCCTCGCCTACGCCACGCGCTTCCTGCCAATCGCCTATTCCAACAGCAACGCGGCGATCCGCAGCATCAACCCCGAGCTGGAGGATGCGGTGCGCATCCTGGGCGGCACGCGCTTCACCGCGATCCGCCGGGTGGTGGCGCCGCTGCTGAAGCGCAGTCTGGCCGGGGCGTTCATCCTTGTGTTCATCCCCGGCACGCGCGAGCTGAGTGCGGCAATCTTCCTGTATTCGATCAATACCCAGGTCCTCTCGGTGCTCCTTTTCGACAAGAGCGACGAGGGAAATTTCGAGATGCTGGCCGCGATCGGGCTCGTACTCGTGTTTATCACCGTCGCGCTGATCCTGATCGGCTTTCGCCTGATGGGCCGCGACTTCATGCTCCGGAGGACCGCTGCGTGAGCAAGCTGGTGCTGCGAAATGTAGGGCGCACGTTCGGCAGTTTCACGGCCGTCGAAAACTTCAACCTGACTCTCGGCGAGGGCGAGCTCGTCTCGCTGCTCGGCCCCTCGGGCTGCGGCAAGACGACCACGCTGCGCATGATCGCCGGATTCATGGCGCCGACCTCGGGCACGATCGAAGTCGATGGGGAGGTCGTTTCCTCGCCTGGCTCGACACTTCCGCCCGAAAAGCGCCACATGTCGATGATCTTCCAGAGCTACGCGATCTGGCCGAACATGACGGTCGCGGAGAACGTCGGCTTCGGCCTGAAGATCCGCAAGCTGAAGGATGACGAGATCAGGAAGCGCGTCGACGAGATCCTTGGCGTGGTGCAGCTGGGCGCACTGCGCGACCGCTATCCAGCGGAACTGAGCGGTGGGCAGCAGCAGCGCGTGGCGCTTGCGCGCTCGATCGTGGTCAAGCCGGCCGTGCTGCTGCTCGACGAGCCGCTGTCCAACCTGGACGCGAACCTGCGCGAGGAAATGCGCTTCGAGATCCGCCGCCTGCACGACGAGTTCAGGATTGCGATGGTCTACGTCACGCACGACCAGGCCGAGGCGATGGTGACCTCCGACCGGATCGCGGTGATGAACAAGGGCCGCGTCGAGCAGATCGACGCCCCCTACGCGCTCTACGGGCGGCCGCAGACGCGGTTCGTCGCCGGTTTCATCGGACGGACGAATTTCCTCGAAGGGCGGCTGGAAGGCGGGACGGTGCAGTTCGGCGGGTTCTCCGTGCCGAAGGGCGCGCTGCAGTCGGACGAGCCCCTTCCTGAGGAAGTGCTTGTGTCGCTGCGCCCGCAGAGCGTGCACCTGCACCGGCAGGATCCTGGTGCGCTGGCCGGCAGCCTCTGCGTACAGGGCAAGGTGGAGCGCCGCGCCTACCTGGGGGAATACTGGGATTACCACGTGCGCCTGCCCGGAATTGCCGAGCCGCTGCGGGTGACAGCGCGGGCCCAGGATGTGTTCGAGATCGATGCACCTGTCTGGGCGGCGATCGATACCAGCCAGCTGACCGTGATCCGTAAGGGGTAGTGGAATGTCGCTGCCACTCGAAGGCGTGAACGTGCTCGACCTCACCAACGTGATGGCCGGGCCCTACTGCAGCATGGTGCTGGGCGACATGGGCGCCGAGGTCGTCAAGGTGGAAAACTTCCCGGGCGGCGATACCTCGCGCAACTTCGAGCCCAAGGTCAACGACGAGTCGTACTGCTTCGCGGTGCTCAATCGAAACAAGAAGAGCATCGCGCTGAACATGAAAGACCCGCGCGGCAAGGAGATCTTCAACCGGCTCGCGGCGAAGGCGGAGATCATCACGGAGAACTTCCGTCCCGGCGTCGTGAAGAAGCTCGGCATCGACTACGCATCGGTGACGCAGTTCAACCCCGGCGTGATCTACGCCTCGATGTCCGGTTTCGGCCAGACCGGGCCGTACGGGAAAAAGGGCGGGTTCGACATCATCGCCCAGGGCATGTCCGGGATCATGATGATGACCGGTGCGCCTGGCGGCCGGCCGGCCAAGGTCGGCATCGCGATGAACGACATTGCCAGCGGCGTGACGGCCCTGTACGGCATCCTCGGCGCGTATATCGGCAAGCTGAGGACGGGCCAGGGGCAGTACCTCGAGACATCGCTTCTCGAGGCAGGACTTGCGTGGACGCAGTGGGAGTTCGGTGCCTATTTCGGTTCCGGCGAAGTGCCCACGGCCATCGGGACCCGCCACCGGCGCTCTTCCCCGTACCAGGCCTATCGCACCCAGGACGGCTACGTGACGCTTGGCGCAAGCAACGACAAGCTGTGGCGCAATTTCTGCAACATGGTCTGCGGCAAGCCCGAATGGCTCACCGACCCGCGGTTCGAAACCCTGCCCCTGCGAATGAAGAACATCGACGTCCTCGAAGCAGAAATCGAGGCGATCCTGACGACGCAGCCGACCGCGCACTGGGTGGAACTGCTCGATGCGGCCGAAGTTCCCGCCGGCCCGGTGTACCGCTACGAGCAAACCCTTAACGACCCGCATGTACGCGCGCGCAACATGGTGGTCGATATCGACCACCCGATCATCGGCCCGATGAAGACCCTGGGCCTGCCGATCAAGTCCTCGGGCGACCTTACGGCAATCCGCAAGCCCGCGCCGTGGCTGGGCCAGCATTCGGAGGACGTGCTGCGCGGCATCGGCTATACCGACGCGGAAATCGCGGATCTGTTCTCCGCCAAGGTCGTCTTCGACCGGCAGCGCACCGGATCGGACACTAAGAACTAGGGACGGCAGGCCACCGGCAGCCAGGTTTGGGGAATATCTGTCGCATCGGTGCCCGCAATCGTCAGCCCGGAAGGCGTCTTGCCAGGCCCGCAGACCCAGGAAATCGGCACCTGTGGCGCGTCCGCCACGTAGCCCGGGCGCAGCGTGAGTTTCCTGCCCCGGATGTTCTTGGCCGCGAGATTGCCGAATACGAGGGTGATCACGCCGTCAACGACCGTTCCCGAGACCACATAGTTGCCGATGATTTTCTCCGGCGCCGGCAGACCTGCGCCGGCATTGTCCTTCGGCAGCGCGCCGGTCAGGGCGTATGCGGCCGATACATTGCGTTGCATGAAGTCGGCGAACCCGACACCATCCTTCACCTGCTGCTGGATATTGCGTTCGATGTATAGCGGGATCGTCATCAGCGCGAGCAGCGCGACGATGCCGAGCACGAACACCATCTCGATCAGCGTGAAGGCCCGGCTGGATCGGCCCGAGATGCATTCCACCCTGACTTCGTGATACCTCACTTCCGCTCCGACAGCCAGTCCGCAGCATCCTTCCAAAACGTAGCGCGAAAGCGTTCGCGGAAGAAGCCGAAGTGACCGATGTGCTGCCCGCCGTGCGATCCGGGATGGATCTCGTGCAGCTCGCTTTGCGCCGACGGGTAGAACGCGCGCAGCGCCTCGGCGGCCGCGCGCGGCGCGTAGCCGTCATCGGCCACCCAGGTCACGCGCAACGGCGCGCAAAAACCTGCGTAGCGTTGCTCTTCGCCCAGCGCGCCCACGATGTATCCCGGGTGCCGGCACCAGCGCGCCCATTCGGTGGCCACGCCCGCCGGAAGGTCCTCGCCCTGTCCGAGCCGGCGCGCGGGGAAGTATCCGAGCAGCCCGGATGCGCCGGGCAGCAGCACGTGGGTCAGGAACCACATGCCCGCGCGTCCCGCGCCGGACCAGTGGCCCCAGTAGCCGCTTTGCGAGGCAACCGCGAGCGCCGAGGCGTAACGCTCGCTGCCCGGCACGATCGCGAGGCACTGCCCCCCGAAGCTGTGGCCCACCACGGAGATGCGCGCACCCGGTGCTTCGCGCTCGAGATAGTCCAGCGCGCCGCCGGCATCCAGCACGGCCCAGTCGCGCATGCGTGCTGCGAACCCGCGCAGCTTCGGCGGCCGCGACGCGCCGATGCCGCGGTAGTCGAAGGTCAGGACGGTGAAGCCTCGTCTGGCGAGATAGTCCGCGAATTTCGCGTAGTACTCCTGGCGCACGCCCGCTGCGGCGTGGATCACCACGGCCGCGCCGTTGGGTGCGACCGCAACGTCGCCGGAGGTGACTGCATCTTCACCGGAAGGCCGCGGACGATACAGGGTTGCGCCGAGCGAAAAGCCGTCCAGCGCGGGAAAGCGGACCGGCTGCATCACGTGGGTCGGATGGTTGCGCGCGGCTATTTCGGGATCGTGCGCGGCTTTCCGCCGGCATCGATCGCCACATAGGTGAGCGTGGCTTCGGTCACCTTGACGACCTTCGGGTCGGACGGCCGGCGCTCAGCGTACACCTCGACGTTCACCGTCACCGAGGTATTGCCGACGCGCACGAGGTCCGCGTAGAAGGAGACCAGGTCGCCGATCTGCACGGGCTGCTTGAAGACGAACGAGTTCACCGCCACCGTCGCGACGCGCCCGCGTGCGACACGCCCGGCGACGGTGCCACCGGCAATGTCGACCTGCGACATGATCCAGCCGCCGAAGATGTCGCCGTTGTGGTTCGCGTCCGCCGGCATCGGCACCACGCGCAGCGTGGCGTGCTTGCCTTCGGGTAGCGCCAGGTTTTCCGGCTGGTGGGAGGCCTTGCCCATCTCAGTGTCCGGCGTAGATGCGCCCGAGGGCGTCGGCGCTGTTTGCGAGGACCTGCACGCGCTTGACCTTCAGCGTTGGAGTGAGCAGGCCGTTCTCGACGCTCCAGGGCTCCAGCGAAAGCGCGGCGCGCCGGATCTGTGCATAGCCGGGAAACGGCCGCATCCGCTCGCTGATGCGCTCCAGCACGAGTTTCTCGGCGGCGGGGGAGCCGAGGTCGGCGGCATCGAGCTTCGCCTCGCGCGCCAGCGCCTTCCATCGGTCCGGATTCAGCACCAGCAGCGCGGAAAGGTAGGCCTTGCCCTCGCCGGCCACCATCACCTGCTCGAACAGGCCGTCGCCGAGGATCGCCTCCTCGATATCGCCCGGGGGCATCTTCTCGCCGTTGGCGAGCACCACGATGTCCTTGATGCGCCCGGTCAGGAAAACGTAGCCGTTCTCGTCGATGCGCGCCACGTCGCCGGTATGCAGCCAGCCGTCCTCGAGCGTCGCAGCGGTGGCCTGCGGATTATTCCAGTAGCCCATCATCACGTTCGGCCCGCGCGCGAGCAGTTCGCCGTTTTCCGCGATCCGGATCTCGACGTTCTGGATCACCTTGCCCACCGAGCCGGGGAGGTTGTCGTCCAGGCTGTTGGCCGTGATCACCGGGCTCGATTCCGTCATCCCGTAGCCTTGCATGACCGGCAGTCCCAGGCCGATGAAGATGCGCATGATGTCAGGCGCGAGCGCGGCCCCCCCTGAACCGGCTGAGCGCATCCGGCCGCCGAGCTTTGCGAGGACCTTGTCGGCGACCAGGCGCTTGAGGATCGGCCAGAGCAGGAACGACGGTTTCCACGGGCCGCGGCCCTGCGCGTGCTCGAAGCGCGCGTAGCCGATCTCCACCGTACGGTAGAAGAGTTTCCTGCGGCTCTCTGGCGCCTCGTCGAGCTTCGCCTTCACGGCAGCCCAGACGCGTTCGTAAATCCGCGGCACCGCGTGGAAGACCGTAGGCCGGACGTTTTGCAGGTCTTCGCCGAGCAGCGGGATCGAACGTGCGTAGGTCGTCTTGAAGCCGACCATGATCCCCATGTAGTAGCCCACATTGCGCTCGAACACGTGCGACAGCGGCAGGAAAGAGAGGAACTCGTCGTCCTCAACGACCTCGCTGCGCACCAGAGCATCGCGGCAGTTGGCGAGCAGGTTGTCGTGCGAGAGCATCACGCCCTTGGGCCGGCCGGTGGTGCCGCTCGTGTAGATGATCGAGGCGAGCCGCTTGGCGTCCTCCGAGGTGTGCCGGTTGGCGCCCGTTTTCGGCAGCCACTCGGCGACGCTCTTCACCCGCGGATCCTCGAACGGGGCGCCGGAGGGATTGAGTACAAGGATGCGCTCAACGCCGGGAAGGTCGAGTTTGAGCGCGCGGAACTGTGCCCACTGCTCCTGCGTGTCGAACAGCACCAGCCTGGCGCCGCAGTTGTCGAGGATGTAGGCGACGTTGTCGGGACGGTCGACCGTGTACAGCGGGACCGTGACCAGTCCTTCGCCGTAGGCCGCCTGGTCGAACATCACCCACTCGGGTGAATTGCGCTGCATCAGCGCGACGCGATCGCCGGGTTTCAGGCCCTCGGCGGCAAAACCCGCTTGCCAGCGGCCGATTTCGGCGTACATCTCGCCCCAGGTGCGGGTGCGCCAGCGGCCGGTGTTCGGGTTGAAATCCGTGTAGGCGGCGCGTCCGGAAGAGCGCCTGGCGCGCTCGCGGAACAGGCCGTCCAGGGTTTTCGCGTCCTCGTAACGGATCCGGCCTGTGGCTGCCTGCATGCGTGCCTCCCGCGTTATTTTTTTTCCGCAGCGTAGTGTAGCGGACCACCGCGGAAAGGCGCGAACCCGGTCCCGAAGATCAGTCCTGCATCGATCAGGTCGGCATCGGCCACGATGCCCTCGGCGAGCACCGCCTTCGCCTCGTTGACGTAAGGCTCGACGAGCGCATCGATCATGTCCTGGCGCACCGTTCCCGCGCTGCCCTTTTCCGGCTTGCCGTTCTTGTAGGTGTATATGCCTTGCCCGGATTTCCTGCCTAGGTGGCCGAGCGCGACCTTGTCGAGCAGCGTGCGCGGGGCTTCGGGTTCAGCCTCGTCCGCGCCGCGCTTCTTGCCCAGCGCGCGTCCGGCGGCCAGGCAGATGTCCAGCCCCACCGTGTCGGCCAGCGCGATCGGCCCCATCGGCATGCCGAACTGCTCCATCGCGGCATCCAGGGTCTCGGGTTTCATGCCGTCGTCAAGCATGCGGAACGCCTGCTGCATGTAGGGGCCCAGCACCCGGTTGACGAGGAACCCCGGCGAATCCTTCACCGGCAGGGGCAGCTTGTCGATCTGGCGCACGAACGCCGCCGCCTTCTTTGCATTTTCCGGGTCCGTGCCCGAACCCGCGACGATTTCGACCAGCATCATCTGCGGGACGGGGTTGAAGAAGTGGATGCCGACCAGGCGCGACGGATCCTTGAAATCGGCTGCAATGTCCGAAAGCTTCAGGCTCGAGGTGTTGGTCGCAAGGATCGCGCCGGGTTTCGCAATGGCCTCCAGCTTCGCGAACAGCGCGCGCTTGGCCTCGACGTTCTCGAAGATGGCCTCGATGATCACGTCGGCCCGCGCGGCGCCCGCACCAGTGGTGTCCGGGATCAGCCGGTCGAGCGCGTCGCGCTCGCGGCGCGGATCGCGCAGCCTGCGAGCGAACAGCTTCGCCGCGCGCTTTACCGCCGGGGCGATGCGCTCGGGCGCCGTGTCCTGCAGAGTGACGGTGATGCCGCGCATCGCACAGATCGCCGCGATGTCGCCGCCCATCACGCCGGCACCGACCACATGCACGTGTTTCGCCTCGAAATCCGTGCCCTTGCCAAGCGACTTCATCTTCTCCTGCAGGAAGAAGATACGGATCAGGTTCTTGGTCGTGGGGTGGTCGAACAGGGCGTTGATGGAATAGGGCGCGTCGGGCGCCTTGAAAGGATCCCCGTCGTGTTTTTCCCACAGGTCGAGGATCGCGTAAGGCGCGGGATAGTGCTCGCGCCGCGCGCGCTTCGCGACCTGTTTCCTTGCCTGGGAGACCACAAATCCGCGTAGCGGGCCGAGCATCATGCGCTGCATGAAGGGCAGGGGCTTGCTTGCCGGGGCCTCGAGGGTCAGCAGGCGCGCGGTGTTTTCCAGCACGCGCAGCGGCGCGGCCTGGTCGACCAGCCCCATGCGCTTTGCGCGGCGCGTGTCGATCGATTTTCCGGTGAGCAGCAGGTCGAGCGCCGCGGCCGGGCCGATCTTCTTCGGCAGCCACTGCATCCCGTGCCAGGCGGGCACGATACCGAGCATCACCTCGGGAAACGCAAAGCGGGTCGCGGGATCGTCCAGCGCTACGATGTAACGGCAGGCCAGCGCCAGCTCAAGGCCGCCGCCCATGCAAAAACCGTTCACCATCGCGGTGGTGGGAAAGGGGAGGTCGTGCAGTTTCTGCAGCACGTCCCAGCCCGCGCGAACGAACGACAGCGCCTCTTCCGGGGAAGCGAAGCGGGTGAACTCTTCGACATCCGCCCCGGCGATGAACGCCGCCTTGGCCGAGCGCACGATCATGCCTTTCGGCGCAGTCGCCGCGATCGCGTCGAGCGCCTGCGACAACTCGGCCAGCGCCTCGCGCGAGAATGTATTGGTCGATTCGCCCTGCTTGTCGAAGGTCAGCCAGGCAAGGCCTTGCGCGTCCTGCTCCCAGCGCCAGTGCTTGAGCAGGGTGTTTGGTTCGATACGATCCATGCAATTCCCGATTTGTTGTATTTGTCTAGTCGGTCAGGGAGGGGGTACGGGGGAACCTTGCGGTTCCCCTGTTCCTAGCCTTCCGCAAGGCGCGTGAGCCGAAGGCTCACAAAGCCTCCACCAGCATTGCGCCACCGAGCCCGCCGCCGATACAGATCGAAGCGATGCCGCGTTTCGCGTTATTCCTCTTCAGCACCTTCAAGAGGTGCAGCACGATACGCGCGCCGGAGGAGCCCACCGGGTGGCCGAGAGCCACTGCGCCGCCATCGACGTTGAGCTTCGACTCGTCAAGCGCGCCCATGGCGCCCTCCAGGCCGAGCTGCTCCCTGCAGTATTTCTCGTCCTTCCAGGCGGCGAGGCAGCCAAGCACCTGCGCGGCGAAGGCTTCGTTGATTTCCCAGTAATCGAGGTCGTTCAGGCCAAGCCCGTTGCGCTTCAGGATCGGCGTGGCCGCGTGCACCGGGCCGAGGCCCATCTGCGCGGGATCGAGCCCCGCCCATTCGGTGTCGACGATCTGGCCGATCGGCGTCAGGTCGTGGCGCTTCACCGCGGTCTCGTCGGCGAGGACCAGCCAGGCGGCGCCGTCGGTGATCTGCGACGAGTTGCCGGGCGTCACGTTGCCATACTTGCGGTCGAAGAACGGCTTCAGCTTTGCAAGGTTGGCAACGGACGAGTCGCGCCGCACGCCGTCGTCCAGCGCATAGGCATTCCCGTCGCGGTCGTACACCGCTTCGACTTCACCGCCTGCGGCAGAGAGGAAGCCTGCGTCCTGCGCCGCAGCCACGCGCTGGTGGGAGCGCACCGAGAACTCGTCCATTTGCAGCCGCGTGATACCGAAGCGGTAGGCGAGGTTCTCCGCTGTCTGGCCCATCAGGAGTCCGACCATCGGGTCGGTGAGGCCCTTCATGATCGCGATCACCGGGGCGAGGTTGGCCAGTTTCAGCTTGGCGAGCTGCGCCACCTTCTGGCCCGCGGTTCGGGTCGCATACCAGTTGGCAAGCCACAGGACCATGGCGTCGGAAAACAGCAACGGCGCTCGCGACAGCGCGTCGGTGCCACCGGCCAGCACAAGGTGCGAGCGGCCCGCGAGGATGTTGTTGATGCCCGAGTCGATGGCCTGCATTCCCGAGGCGCAGTTGCGCATCACGGTCCAGCCAGGCACTTTCTGCCCGCAGCCCATGCGCAGCGCCGCGACGCGGCCGATGTTGACTTCGTCGGCCGAGGGCGATGCGCAGCCAAGGATCACCTCGTCCAGTTCGGTGGGCGAGAACTTCTGCCGTACCAGCAGCGCGCGGCCCGCCTGGGTCGCCAGGTCGCCGGCCGAGAACGGGCCGGGCTTGTTGCGGGCTTTCAGGAACGGCGAGCGCGCGCCGTCGACGATGTAGATGGGTCTGGAGAGTGCACTTGCCATGGGATTCCCGTTCCTCGTTCCTGTGGGTCTGAAATGCGTGCGTGAACCGCGGGTTTGGTGGGTCGGCGGCTAGGCGGCCCTGGCGATCGCCGGCTTGGCGTCGTCGTGCCTCGCCATGATCTCGGCGCGGCCGAAGTCCTGCGGGAAATCGTCCACCTTGATGACGTCCTTGCGCAGTTGCTCCTTCTTCTGCCAGGCGGCGTATTCGTCCGCGGTGATGATTCCCTTGTCGAACGCAAGCGTCGCAAAGTCCTCCTGCATGCGGCGCGCAAGCGTTCCGGCTTTTACGGCTTCACGCAGTTTCTTCTCGATCGGCTCGCAGGCGATGGTGGCGAGGAACGCAGCTTCGAGCTGTCCGGTCGGATCGGCTTCCGACTTCGGCAGGAACATGCCTGCGGTGAGCCGGTCGCGCGCCGCGGAGGGCGAGAGCAGGAGCTGCGCGCACTGCTGGTTGAGACTGTCGGAGGGCGGCGCGAAGCGCTTGCCGAGCGGGAACAGCACCGCACGCAGGCCGAGCGCGAAGAACCGGCTGGGGAAGTTGGCGATCACGCCGTCGAGCGCCACTTGGGCCTGGTAGAGCAGGTCCTGCATCGCGAAGTGCACCAGGGGAAGGTCTTCGACCTGCCTGCCAGCGTCCTCGTAGCGCTTCAGCGTGGTGCTGCCGAGATACAGCATCGACAGCACGTCGCCCAGGCGGGCCGAGATCTTTTCCTTGCGCTTCAGCGAACCGCCAAGCACCAGCATCGACACGTCGGCGAGGAATGCAAAGCCGGCGGAAATGCGCGTCAGGTCCTTGTAGTAACCCATGGTTTCCGGCGCAGCGTTCACCGGCGCTGCGGCAAAGTACGAGCCGGTGAGGGCGTGCCAGAACGCGCGCAGCTTGTTGCTCGCCGTGTGCACGATGTGGCCTGCGAGCGCGCGGTCGAACTCGATCGCACCGGCGCTGCGGTCGGGGTCCTTCGCCGCCAGCATTTCGCGCAGCACATACGGGTGGCAGCGGATCGCGCCCTGGCCGAACACGATCAGGCTGCGCGTGAGTATGTTGGCGCCTTCGACTGTGATGCCCACGGGTATCACCTGGTAGCCGCGGCCCACCCAGTTGTTTGGCCCCAGGCAGATGCCCTTGCCGCCGTGGATGTCCATCGCGTCGTCGACGACTTTCCGGATCCGCTCGGTCATGTGGTATTTCATGATCGCCGACACCACGGACGGCTTCTCGCCCGCGTCGACCGCACCGGCGGTCATGGTGCGCGCTGCGTCCATCATGTAAGCGTTCGCGGCGATCCGGCCAAGCGCCTCCTCGACGCCCTCGAGCTTGCCGATCGGTGTGCGGAACTGGCTGCGCACGCGCGCGTACGCGCCGGTGAAGCGCGCCATCGCCTTGGCACCGCCCACCGAGGAGGTCGGCAGCGAGATCGAGCGTCCCGCCGCGAGGCAGTTCATCAGCATCATCCAGCCCTTGCCTGCGTACTCCTGGCCGCCGATGATCCATTCGAGTGGCATGAAGACATCCTTGCCGGAGTTCGGCCCGTTCTGGAAGACGGCGTTCAGCGGCAGGTGGCGGCGGCCGATATTGACCCCCGCTGTCGCGGTCGGCACCAACGCGCAGGTGATGCCGAGGTCCTCGGTGTCGCCGATCAGCTTGTCGGGGTCGTACAGGCGGAACGCGAGGCCGAGCAGGGTGGCGACCGGGCCGAGCGTGATGTAGCGCTTGTCCCAGGTGACGCGCATGCCCAGGGTTTCCTTGCCTTGCCAGACGCCCTTGCAGACCACGCCGTAATCGGGAATCGAGGCGGCATCCGAACCGGCTTCCGGGCTGGTCAGCGCGAAGCAGGGGATTTCCTGCCCCTTGGCGAGGCGCGGCAGGTAGTAGTTCTTCTGCTCCTCTGTGCCGTAGTGCAGCAGCAGTTCGGCCGGTCCCAGCGAGTTCGGCACCATCACCGTGACGGCCGCCGCGTTGGAACGCGTCGAAAGCTTCATCACCACTGCCGAATGCGCGAGTGCCGAGAAGCCCAGGCCGCCGTGCTTTTTCGGGATGATCATGCCAAGGAAACCCTTGTCCTTGATGAACTTCCAGACCTGCGGCGGCAGGTCGTAGGTTTCGTGCGTGATTTCCCAGTCGTTGGTCATCGCGCAGAGTTCCTCGCAAGGGCCGTCGAGGAAGGCCAGTTCTTCGGCGGTGAGTTTCGCCTCGGGCATCGCCAGCAGCTTGTCCCAGTCGGGCTTGCCGGAAAACAGGTCGCCGTCCCACCACACCGTGCCGGCGTCGATCGCTTCGCGCTCGGTCTGCGACATGTCGGGCAGGATGCGCCGGTAAATCGAAAGCAAAGGGCCACTGAAGACCGTGCGGCGGATCGGGGGCACCAGCGCGATGGCGGCAATGATGGCGACGACGAGGGTTGCGAGCATGTGGGTCTCCTGTGCTTTCGGGGTGCTACGCCGCTTTGCGAACGCGGCTTGAAGTGGATCCGGGCAGGGGCGCCAGCAGCCCCGCCATGAGGAACTGGACGAGGCGGTCCTGCAGCGCACGCGAATCGTGGCGGTCTTCCGGCTTGAACCCGGCGAT
>JBBQVP010000124.1:0-12877 GCA_038211455.1 Burkholderiales bacterium | reverse complement strand
CGCGGCGGAAGACGCCGACTGCACGCTCGCCGTCCACGAGGTGATGTACGCGCGGATCGCCGCGGACGACAAGCTCAAGCGGGTCTACGAAACCATCGAGATGCCCGTGACCCCCGTGCTGCTGCGCATGGAACGCAACGGTGTGCTGCTCGAGGTCGCCAAGCTGGAAGCGCAGAGCCATGAGCTTGGCAAGGAGATGCTCGAACTGGAGCAGAAGGCGCACGCGGCGGCCAACCAGCCGTTCAACCTGAACTCACCCAAGCAGATCCAGGAGATTCTGTTCGTCAAGCAGGGCCTGCCCGTGAAGAAGAAAACCCCGGGCGGCCAGCCCTCGACCGATGAGGACGTGTTGCAGGAACTCGCAGCAGATTTTCCGCTGCCAAAGCTGCTGCTCGAATACCGCAGCATCGCCAAGCTGAAATCCACCTATACCGACAAGCTGCCGCGCATGGTGGACGCAAAGACCGGGCGGGTGCACACCACGTATTCGCAGGCCGTCGCGGTCACCGGGCGGCTTGCCTCCAACGACCCGAACCTGCAGAACATCCCGATCCGCACGCCACAGGGCCGCCGCATCCGCGAGGCTTTCATCGCACCGCCGGGATGGAAGATCCTCAGCGCCGACTACTCGCAGATCGAGCTGCGCATCATGGCGCACCTGTCCGGCGACGCCGGCCTGCGCCACGCATTCGAACACGGCCACGACGTGCACCGCGCTACCGCCGCGGAAGTCTTCGGCAGGAAGATCGAGGAAGTGAGCGGCGACGAGCGGCGCGCGGCCAAGGCGATCAACTTCGGCCTGATCTACGGCATGTCGGCGTTCGGCCTGGCGCAGAACCTGGGCATCGAGCGCGCCACTGCGCAGGCTTACATCGACAGCTACTTCGCCCGCTACCCGGGCGTCGCGCGCTACATGCAGGAAACGCGCGAAAGCGCGCGCAGCCTGGGCTATGTCGAGACCGTGTTCGGCCGGCGCCTCTGGCTGCCGGAAATCAAGAGTGGCGGGCCGCAGCGGCGGCAGGCCGCGGAACGCGCGGCGATCAACGCGCCGATGCAGGGCACCGCTGCGGACCTGATCAAGCTTGCCATGGTCCGGGTGCAGGACTGGCTGGATGCCGAGAAGCTCGCCACGCTACTCATCATGCAGGTGCACGACGAACTCGTGCTGCAAGTGCCGGAGGGAGAGCTTGACGCGGTCAAAGGCGCGTTGCCGGACCTGATGCAGAACGTCGGCAAGCTGGACGTGCAGCTGATCGTCGACGTCGGCGTCGGGGACAACTGGGACCAGGCACACTAGGACAGAAGAGGGGCTCCGCCCCTCCTCAGACCTCCCCGGGACTTAATTCAGCGCGCCGAAAACTTTCTTCAGGAGATTCTCCTGCTCAGAGCCTGATTCCCGAAGCGACTGGCAGTTTGAGCAGTTTACCGGCCTTGAGCATTCCGCGATCAAGGGTCAACAACGAACTCACGCCGGCGTTCGCCGCGATCGCAAGATGCAAGGCATCTCCCGCCCGCAATCCGGTCGAGAAATTCAGGACGTACCTGCGCGCAAGCTCAAAATCCTCGGCGCGCAGCGGAAGCACGTCGAAGGATGTGACGATAAAGCGTTCGAATCGTTCCGAGACTGCCTCAGCCGCCGCTTCGTCCAGCACTTTCATGCGCACGTCTCGGGCAAGCATGCTGGCGAACTCGACCCTGGACCATTGAGAGACGTGCAGGGGGCTCGCGGGAAGATTCTGGAGATACCTCTCCACCCGCTCGCTGGTCTCCTCCGGTATGAATAGAGGAACCAGAAACGAGGTGTCGAAGTAGTACGCCATCAATCGTCTTCATCCCGCAATCGTCGCAGCGCCTCGGCACTCGAGCCTTTGCGACGCGGGATGTTCGCCCGAAAGCCAGCCAGCGACGGAACGGATTGTTTGGCCGGTCGGATGGCGGTCATTTTCACTACCGGACGACCGTGCCGGGTGATTACCAGGTCCTCACCCGCCTCGACTTTGTCGATAAGCCGGCTCAGATTCGCTTTCGCTTCGGCAAGGCTGACGTTGGACATGAGTGCCTCAACTAGTCATAAATATGGTCATATTATAGCGCTCGCACCGGTTTCCTACTTCAGCGCGCCAAACACCTTCTTCAGGATGCTGGTCGCAGCCTCCGCCGGGTTCTGGCGGATCTTCGCCTCTTCTTCGGCGATCATCACGAACAGGCCGTCGAGCGCCTTCTGGGTGACGTAGTTGTCGAGGTTCGCATCCTCTTTGCTGATCAGGCCGAACCGCGCGCCCTTGCCGGCGTATTCGTCGTACTTCTGCGCGAGCTGTACCTTCGCGGTCGCCTTCTTGACGATCGGCAGGAACTTGGCGCGCAGCGGGTCGCTGGTGGTGCGCTCGAAGTACTGCGTGGCCGAGTCCTGGCCTCCGGTGAGGATTCCCTTGGCGTCCTGGACGCTCATCTTCTTAACCGCGTCGACCAGCAGCGTCTTGGCTTCCGGGACCGCGGCTTCGGCCGCGCGATTGAGCGTGAGCACCAGCTCGTCGGCGTACTTGCCCATGCCGAACTGACGCATCACGCCCGCAACGGACTCCACCGACTCGGGCAGGGGAATCTTCACCTTGCCGTTGCCGAAGAAGCCGTCCTGCTTGCCCAGCGAATCCACGGCGTACTGGGAGCCCTTGACCAGCGCCTCGCGAAGTCCGCTGACGGCATCCTGGTTGCTGATCGATTCAAGTCCCGCGTACGCCGGAAGCGCCATCAGCAGACCGGCGATGAAAGCTGTGATTCGGATACGCATCTGAATTCCTCCTGAATTGTTAAGAAAGTTTCTCGAAACCCGTTAACAGGAGCGGCTCTCCTGCCAGTCTGTGTTTCGTTATCGATACAGAACGAACCGCGGATCAAGGCCCGGCAGGGCGTTGATAAAGCGCGTATGGGCAAGCCAGTATATTTCATCCAAACGAAGCCCATCGCGGAACCCGGGGTTTCCAAGCTGTACGCTGCGCCGTCAGGAACCACCGGCGCGCTACCGCCGAGCACGACATCCGGTGCGCCGATGCCTGGGCGGAGGATTCGAGCGATTGCCTGCATTGAGTTTGGGTATCAAGACGGTTTGTCTATCAGCCATTCGGCATAGGCCGTTCGTTCGCCTAAGGTCTAGAACTTTCGTGCTATCGATTGACCGAGGCGCGCGTGCCAGAATCGGACAAACGGAAAACGAAAAAATGTCCGAAAGCGTGCCTGGGGAGGCTGCCCTCCTGAGGAGCGAATCGCTGGCATGGCTGCTGGGCAGCCTGTGCCACGCGCACCGCATTCCTTGGGACCCTGCGCTCGCCCTGCAGCAGTTCCCGCCGCCCTACACGCTTGCAACACTGGTGGAGGCAGGCGCGCAGTTCGGCTTCCGCTTTGGTGAGACAAGACTCCAAAAGCTCGACTGGCCCGCGGTCAGCCCGCCCGTGGTCGCCTTCCTGCGCGACGCGGAGGGCGAAGACGGCGGCCTTCGCCCGGTGATGATCGTCCGGGCGGACGCGGACCGGCTCATGTACTTCAAGCCAGGCGCCCGGGAGCCGCAGACGGCTCTGATCGCGGAAGTGGATGCGCTCTTTGAGCCGGTCGCGCTCCTCGTCGCGCGCAAGGCTGAGGCGCGGCCGGGGGCAGATGAAGAACCGGAAGGCGACACCGAATTTGGCTTTCGCTGGTTCGGGCGCGAGCTGCTCAAGCACCGCGAGGTCTGGCGCGAGGTCGTGATCGCGTCGCTGTGCATCCAGCTCGTGGGTCTGGCCACGCCCCTGTTCACGCAGGTGATCATCGACAAGGTGGTTGTGCACCAGACCACGAGCACGCTGATGGTCATCGCCGTGGGGCTGGTGATGTTCATGGCCTTTAGCGCCGGCATGACCTGGCTGCGCCAGTACATCGTGCTGCACACAGGCAACCGCGTGGACGCGGTGCTCGGCAGTGCGGTCTTCTGGCACCTCCTCAGGCTGCCGATGCGCTACTTCGAGCACCGCCCGACCGGGACCCTCGTCGCGCGGCTGCACGCGGTCGAGACCGTGCGCGAGTTCGTGTCCGGAGCGTCGGTCACCCTGCTGCTCGACCTGCCCTTCCTCGCGCTGTTCCTCGCCGTGATGTTCTGGTATTCGTGGCAGCTTTCGCTCATCGCGCTGCTGATGCTGGGCCTGATCGTGGTGGCGAGCGTTCTGGTGACGCCGGTACTGCGCGCCCGTCTCAACCGCCAGTTCCTGCTCGGGGCGCGCAACCAGGCCTTCGTGACCGAATATGTCTCGGGCATGGAGACGGTGAAGACCATGCAGATGGAGCCGCACCTGCGCGGTCGCTACGACGAGCTGCTCGCCGACTACCTCTCGGCCGGGTTCGCCACACGGCAGGTGTCGAACACCTACAACGTGGCGGCCAACACGCTTGAGCAAGTCATGACCGTGTCGATCCTCTGCGCGGGTGCGTTGTTCGTGATGGAGAACAGGGGCTTCACGATCGGCATGCTGGTGGCTTTCCAGATGTTCGCCGGGCGCATCTCGCAACCCATGCTGCGCCTGGCCGGACTGTGGCAGGAATTCCAGCAGGCGAGCATCGCGGTAAAGCGCCTGGGCGACGTAATGAATGTCGCTCCCGAACCGCACACAGCCCAGCCCACGCGCGCGCCCAGGGCCGAAGGGCGGATCGAGGTGCAGGACCTCGCCTTCCGTTACGACGACGAGCGCCCGTTCCTGTACCGCGACCTGCGTCTGACGCTCATCCCGGGCAGGCTCACGGTCCTTGCCGGGCCTTCGGGCACGGGAAAAAGCACACTCGCCAAACTGATGCTCGGCTTCTACCGGCCCGTCGAGGGACGGATCCTGCTCGATGGGCGGGACCTGCGCCATTTTTCCGCAAATGAATTGCGCCATCACTTCGGCGTCGTGCCGCAGGAGATCACACTCTTTTCGGGAACGCTGTACGAGAACCTCGTGGGCGCGAGTCCAATCGCGGGCTTCGAGGACGCGGTTCAGGCCTGCAAGATCGCCGAGATCCACGACACGATCGAAGCCCTGCCGCAGGGCTACAACACGCCGATCGGCGAGCACGGGGTCGGCCTCTCGGGCGGGCAGCGGCAGCGCCTGGCGATTGCGCGCGCGGTGCTGCGGCGCCCGCGGATCCTGATTTTCGACGAGGCGACTTCCAACCTCGATGCGCCCACGGCCGAGCGGTTTGCGCAGACCGTCAACCGGCTCAAGGGCAAGGTCAGCATCCTGTTCATCACCCACCACATTCCGCGCGGGCTGGCAGTGGATGAAGTGATCACGCTCGGGGGCGAAAAGCCCACGCAGATGCGCGTCGTGGAGGAGACATCATGAGCCCCCAGCCCTGGTTCGCTTCCCTCGATCGCGGTCCTGCCGGGGCGGGCCCGGCCGATTTTTCGCCGGCCCTGCTGCGCATCCAGAATAAACCTCGCGCGCCATTGGCCGGCCACGTGCTCAGGCTGCTGGTGGTAATGCTCGTCGCGCTGCTGCTGTGGGCGGCGTTCGGCAAGCTCGACATCGTCGCGGTGGCCGATGGCAAGCTGGTCCCGGCGGGGTACCTGAAGATCGTGCAGCCGGCCGAACAGGGGCTGGTGCGGGAGATCCTGGTCGAGGAAGGGCAGGAGGTGAAGGCGGGGCAGATCCTGATGCGGATGGACGCCATGCTTTCGGGCGCCGACGTGAAGACCCTGCTTGCCGAGCACCACACCAGGCGTCTGGCATTGCGGCGCATCGACGCACAGCTTGCCGGGCGGCCGCTGGTTCGCGACAAGGAGGACCCTGCCGAGTTTTATACGAAGGTCGAGGCGCAGTACACGGCCAACGTCGCCGCGTGGCAGGGGGCGCTCGGGCAGGAGCGGTCGGTCCTCGACAAGGCGCGCCAAGACCTTGCTTCGGCCGAGCAGATCCGCATGAAGCTCGCGGCCGTGTTGCCGCACTACCGGGCCCAGGAAGCCGCCTACGAGAAACTCACCAGGGATGGCTTCGCCGGCAAGCTCATGTACACCGACAAGCAGCGCGAGCGGATCGAGAAGGAGCAGGACCTGCGGGCGCAGGAGTTCACGATCAAGGGTGCCCGGGCGACGATCGACCAGTCGGAGAAAAAGCTCGCCCAGATCACCGCCGACTACCGGCGCCTGCTCCAGACCGAGCGCGTGGAGACGCAGAACCAGTCCGAAAAAGCGAGCCAGGAGCTGGCCAAGCAGCAGCACCGCTTTGGGCAGCTCGAACTGAAAGCGCCGCAGGCCGGGTTGGTCAAGGACCTGGCGACGCATACGCCGGGCACCGTGGTGTCGCCCGGAACCATCCTGATGACCCTGGTGCCGCGTGACGAAGCCCTGCGCGCCGAGGTGTGGGTGGGCAACGACGACATCGGGTTCGTGCGTCCCGGACAGGACGTCAAGCTCAAGCTCGCGGCGTTCCCGTTCCAGAAGTACGGCATGGTCGGGGCGCGCGTCGCGCAGGTGAGTGCGGATGCGACCGAAGCGCCGAGTGCGAATACGCGCTCGGATGCCCTGACCGGGCGCGATCGGCCGATGGGGCCGTTGTCGTTTCGGGCGTTGGTGGATTTGAAAGGCCAGGTGCTCGAGACAGAGGGGGCGAAATACAAGCTCGCGCCGGGTATGCAGGTGGTGGCGGAGATCAACCTTGGGCGGCGCACGGTGCTCGAGTACTTGCTGTCGCCAGTGCAGAGGGTGAGCCACGAAGCGGGGCGGGAGCGCTGATCCCCATGGCCAATATCCTCATCGCGTGTGAGCTGGGCGGGAATCTGGGGCACCTGTCCAGGGTGCTGCTGCTCGCGCGCAGCCTGCGCGCGCGGGGGCATCGCGTGGCGGCTGCAGTGCGTGATCCGCGGGCCGCTGCGGGCTTGTTTGGTCCGGAGGGATTGGCGTTCGTTGCTTCGCCGCTACTCAAGCCCGTAAGCCCTCGCGGCCCGATCGGGAGCTATGCGGGAATTCTTGCCGGCTTCGGCTACTCGGATCCCGAGCGGCTGGGGTCCGTGGTTGCGGCGTGGAAAGCGCTGATTTCCCGGACGCGTACCGATTTCGTGGTCGCCGACCATGCGCCCACCGCGCTTCTCGGCGCCCGGGCGGCGGGCGTGGTCGCGGTTTCGGTCGGGACGGGGTTCGAGAATCCGCCCGCGAGCACTCCGCTGCCGGGTTTTTATTCCGGTATCGACCGCGAGGCGCTGCTGGCCACCGAGGCGACGGTGCTCTCCGGGGTCAATCGCGTGCTCGCAACGCTTTCGGTGCCGACGTTACCGGCGCTTGGCGCGCTCTTCGATCCCTCGAAGGTTGTGCTCGCGACCCTTCCGGTGCTCGACCCCTATGGGCCGCGTGCGGGTGCGGCCTATTTCGGGCCGCTCTACATGGACGAGGGTGAAGACGCCGTCTGGCCCGATGCCGGTTCGAGGCGCGTTTTTGTTTACCTGAAGGGCCCGGCGGTGGATACCGTGCTGCGAACCCTGGCGCGGATGGAGGACCTGTGCGTGCTCGCGTACCTGCCCGGGTTTGCCGCGTCCGAGTACGCGCAGGCCACCGCGGGGTCGGAGTCGCGGTTTCGCCGCAGCGATATTCCGGTGCGCATCGGATCGGTGCTTGCCGATGCCGACCTCGTCATTTCGAATGGCGGGCATGGGCTTGCGGCTGCGTGTTTCGAGGCGGGCGTGCCATTGGCCGCAGTGCCCAACACCATGGAACAGCGATTGACCGGGGAGCGGTTGGCGGCGATTGGGGCGGCGTCGATAGTCGAAGGTCCGGTGCGCGAGGCGCGGGTGGTGAGGGCGGTTGAACGATGGCGAGGGAGTCGGTGTCGGGCAGCGCGGTTGAGGGGCACCGCGACTGTGCAAACGGCTGATCGCATCGCGGCACGCATTGACGAATTGTGGCGCCCCATTACTGACATAAATGGCTCGGACACCCAGTACTGGCGCGGGTCTGCGGGCGACTTGCTGACATTTCGTATTGCAATAGAGGAGTGAAGATGAAGCAAACGGTCAAGCGTCTTGTACGCGCTCAAGTGCGTGTGCGCACGATCGTAGCGCTGTTCGCACTATCTGGTTTTTCGCACACCGGCTTGGCGCAGCAAAGACCCGGCGAGGTGGTGGTGCCCGAGATCTGGACTCAGCGCAATTGCCAGGACAAGGGCCGGGGCGATCACCGGCTTTCGCCTCCCGAATACGAGGCGTGTATTCGTGCGCTCATCAAGCCACTGCCCGCATTCGACAAGAATCGTCGCGAGTGGTTTGGCGAGAAATACGATCCGGAGCGATATGTGAAGTGCCGACTTAGTGAAGGCGGCAGGACGGCGTCCGATTGTGATGTCTTCATCCTGCGTCGGCACGAGTGGCCGGAGTACTGGCCCGACCCGAAAGGGGTGAGACCGAAGTGGCCGGATGCGCCGAAAGAATCGGTCCACTGGCCCCTCATGCCCGCGAAGAAATACTGGGAGGCGCTTTGCAACGCCGAGGCGGGAGAGTTTGTCTACAAAACGGTCAAGGGTGTTGAAGGCTTTCTGATGATCCGCCCTCGCGCGGCGGAGAGTGGCTTCGCCGAACGAGACAAGTATGTAATCGAGGATGGGTATGGATATTTGGAACTGGGCTACCCCGGTCGCGACATACGGCCGGGCACCAGCTTTTTCGCGAAATCGACAGCGACGTACCTGTTCGTCGAAGGTGGACGAACAACTCCGTCGGGAACGCCGGTGAAGCTACGACACGAGATCGATGCCGAAAAGATTCGTCATCGGATCGAGCAAGATGCAAAAGGCGTGTGGAGTGCTGAGCAGTTCTCCAGAGTAATCGAGGTAGACAAGTTCGAGGCCAGATACGGCGTTATTTGGAGAGGCATTCGACGTCCGAACGACAGCGAGAGCGGGATATCGGGCGGCGAGTTGGCGGTGATCGACCTGAGCAACGGAGAGGTTCTTGCACTGCGCCGCGGGTTCGCCTTTAAACAGGGTCGTTCGTGGTTGAGTTCGCTTGGATGTCCTCACATGCAACGTGAATTCCTGACCGTTACTGCATTCGTTCGAAAAGTCCTTGAACCGAAAGAAACTAAGGGAGCAACACCATGAGCGGGCAGACTGAAACTTGGCTTCGATTCGCACTACAGCAGCTTGCAGCCGAATCACATTTCCAAGGAATCGAGCTTTCCGATCCAACCGCGGTGGGAGCTCGCCTTAACAGAGGTAATACCGCACCACTCCCGAACGTCGAAGCATCGGGATACACCCGTATGCCGCCATCACTGGCGGCCGCGTTTCTGGCTGAAAACACGATCGTCGCGCAACGCACGAACGATTCAACGGGATTCTCCGCCACGCTTATCCGTGATCAGGTCAGCGGGGAGTACACCCTCTCCATTCGATCAACCGAATTCAAGAACGCTAACCAAGGCGGCGACTGGCAGCGAGACGGCTCTGCGGACATTGCAATTCTTACCAACGGGTTCGCGCTCGCCCAGCTTGCCGCACTCGATAATTTCTACGAAACCGTTGTTCTGCCCGTCGTTGGGGTGAACAAGATCAACGTCACTGGCTATTCGCTGGGCGGCCACCTCGCCACGGTGTTCACAGAGACCCACGCCTCCGCAATCAAGGGAACGTATGTCTTCAATAGTCCGGGTCGCGGCGAGCTAACAGGCTCCGGTGGGACGACTGCGGAGCGAATGGCCGAGATGGTGTCCTTTTTCCGATCGTCGCTGGTGAATCAACCCGACTCTTCTCTCACGGCGGGCAATTCCGTGGCCCTGGGTCTGTACTCGGCGGCACTGCGGGCCTATCAGGCAGACCCTTCCTGGAATCCCTTCACCCCGTCAAACGCGAATGTTTACTACGACGCCCGGTATCGTTGGGCGGTATTCGCGACGAAGCAAAACTATCCGACGAGTTTTGTATATCCACCGACGACAAGCCTTAGCAGCACCGGAGACGCGTTGATTACGAGCGTTTATGGCAGCGCGCTCAATAACGATACGGATCTCGTTGCAAACTCCCAAGTGCACGCCTCGAACAAGAATACGGTGTTCATCGAAGCGCAACCTCGCGTGGATCTCATCCCTCGCGCTAACCCATTTGGATTGCTTGACTTTGGAGATACGCACGCCATTACGCTGCTGGTGGATTCGCTCGCTTTGATCAAGGAGTTCCAGCGGCTCGATTCAACGCTATCGCAAGCGGAGATCGAGGCACTCGTTGCCGGGGCGTCTGCGCAAAAGTCGTCGTTCGCGAGCGCATTTTCATTTGGCCCAGTTGCAGAGGCAGACTCTCTCGAGAAAACGTTGTTTGCTCTGAGGTTGTCGCTGGACCGGTCGGCTAGTGAAGTGGTTTCGCTTCGATCGCCCGGTGGATTCGGAGACATCCAGAATCGGGAGAGTTTCTATCTGGAAATCGCCAAGCTTCCACAAAGCGTTCAGGCCGGCCAGTATCGTATCCAATCGTTTGTAGGGAAATCGGCGGCGGAAATCGCGGCATTGGCGCGCAATCTAGGCGAAGAGGGTATGGCGGCGCGTTTCGCGCTGCGGGAACTGCATCCTTTTGCGGTAACAGGTAGCAATAATCTGGCGATCGACTTCCCCAATGGAGAGCTCGATCTATACGCAGGCTCGGGGACGAGTGGGCTCAGTGACGCGTGGATCGACGCGCGTGCACAGTTTCTTGAGGAATATCTCGCCTACAACGCCAGGAACGGTGCTGGCGGGGTGCAGGCGATCAACGGGTATTTCGAAGACCAGCGCCTCGGCATCAAGCTGGGATCGCCAGATGACGGGCGGGCGAGGATCGTGTTCGCGGCAGACGGGGTGAATTTGCGGCTTACCGGGTATCGCAGCGACGACAAATTGTTCGGAGGTAGCGGCGACGATCGTTTGACGACATATGCTGGAGACGATCTCCTCGCCGGAGGCCGAGGCAACGACTATCTCGACGGAGGCCGGGGCAACGACACATACGTCTACATTCCTGGAGACGGCAATGACGTGATCAGCGACTCTGACGGCATCGGCTCCATCCACGTTGGAAATTCTGGTACCGGCGGCTATACGCTAGGCAGCGCAAGCCTGACCTCCCCCAACGTCTGGAAGGACGAAGCGCACAACCTGACGTATACGTTCGAAGGCACGAGCCTGGACCGTGGCGGGCGCCTTGTCGTATCTGGTGTCGGCCTAGGTGGATCTGGCAACTCGATCACAATCGACAACTACACGCAATCCGGCGCGACCGGCAGCCTTTCGCTTGGGCTCGAAGCGCCCAATCGCGTGCGCGCGCAGTTCGCCGGCCTGGGAGCGTCAATCGACTGGAGCAAGCCGGCAGCCCTGGCGAAAGAGGCCCTTCTCCAAGGGGCCGGCAAAATAATCGAACTTGTGGCAAGCACCGCCGCCTCCGTGGCACGCAAGTTCATCGTCGACGTGGTCGGCTCTCTCGGCAACAGGCTCTGGGCGATCCGCGGCGACGACATGGTGCCGCTCGGTAGCGGCCCGATCGAAGTGACGCTCGAGGCGGGACAGACCAAGGCGACGATCTCGGTCGTCGCGCAGGGCGACGTCGCGGCCGCGGGCATCGTCACACTGAACGTGTCGCTTGCGGACGCCTCCAACCCGACTGCACCTGCGGCCACGAGCACGATGTATCTCGACGTGCAACCCGGCACCGTCACGCAAAACACCGTCACCGGCACCACCGACCGCGACATTCTCTCGGGCACCACCAGCGCCGATCTCATTTACTCCACAACCCCAATCACGCGCGCCGACGCAATCGCGCAGGGCGCGCAGGAATCCCCGACCCCGACCTCGCCCGGCGACTGGCTCGCGGGCGGCGCGGGTTCGGACGAACTCTACGGTTCCACCCTCGCCGACGGCCTCTCGGGTGGTGCGGGCGACGATCTCATCATCGCCGGTGCGGGCGACGACACGATCTGGGGCGACCAGGACCTGATTGCCGCGGCCGACTTCACTCTCAGCCGGACGATCACTGCCACCGGAACCTACGTGGTGACCGGCACGCCCCCGCTCGTCACCCAGGTAACAGAAGACCTCAACGGCGGTGCCGACACGATTTACGCGGGCTCGGGTGACGACTGGGTCTTCGCCGGTGGCGGACGCGACACGGTCTACGGCGAAGCGGGCAACGACGTGCTCTTCGGCCAGGGCGGCGACGACACGCTCCTGGGGGGCGCGGGCAACGACGTGCTCGTGGGTGACGACGCCGCGCTCCCCGGCGCTCAGCACGGCGCGGACTTTCTCGACGGCGGCGAAGGCGACGATCTCCTCGTGGGCGGCGGCGGCTCGGACGTGCTCTACGGCGGCGAAGGCGACGACATCCTGCTGGGAGACGCCGAGGGACTCGCGCCTGCCTTCCACGGCGACGACATCCTCAAAGGCGAAGGCGGCAACGACACGCTGGTGGGCCACGGGGGCAACGACACGCTCGATGGTGGTGACGGTAACGACACGCTCGATGGCGACTCGGCGAGCCTGGCCGAGAACTTCCACGGCAACGACCGGCTGTTCGGCGGCGCGGGCAACGACATCCTGCTCGGGCGCGGCGGCAAGGACTGGCTCGACGGCGGCGAGGGCGACGACCTGCTCTCGGGCGGCAGCGGTGACGACGTTCTGCTCGGCGGCGCGGGCGCGGACGAACTGCAAGGCGACGCGGGCAACGACTACCTTTCGGGCGAGGCGGGCGACGACCGGCTGTTTGGCGGCGAGGGCAACGACACGCTCGCGGGCGGTGAGGGCGCGGACGACCTGAGCGGCGACGAAGGCGACGACAGCCTCGACGGGGGCGAGGGCAACGACCGGCTCTACGGCGGCGCGGGCGACGACCGGCTCCAGGGCGGCGCGGGCGACGACCTGCTGCAAGGGGGC
>JBBQVP010000123.1:0-13059 GCA_038211455.1 Burkholderiales bacterium | reverse complement strand
GTCCCCTCAGTTTTCTGTGCCTGTCTTCCAGGCCAATTTCAGTTTCGCATGCAGATCCTGCAAGCGATAGGGCTCGAGTGCCGCGAGGTGGCGCATGCCCGTACAGGCCGCGCGGGCGCCGGAGATCGTCGTGTAGTAAGTAACGCGCTGGGCGAGCGCGCTGATGCGGATGGAGCGTGAATCGCTGATGGCGGTGCGCTTGTCTTCCACCGTGTTGACAATGAAGCTCACCTCGCCGTTCTTGATCATGTCGACGATGTGCGGGCGGCCTTCGGCCACCTTGCTGACCAGGGTCACGCCGATTCCATGGGCGGCGAGCACTGCGGCGGTTCCGCGCGTGGCGATGATTGCGAAACCGAGATCGACCAGGTCCCGCGCGACCGCGACGGCGGCAAGCTTGTCGCCGTCGCGCACGCTGACGAACGCCCGGCCGCCGCTGGGCAGGCGCACCCCCGCCGCAAGCTGCGACTTGACGAAGGCCTCGCCGAAGCTCGCTCCGATTCCCATCACTTCGCCGGTGGACTTCATCTCCGGCCCGAGAATGGTGTCGACGCCGGGAAACTTCGCGAACGGGAATACCGCTTCCTTGACCGAAAAATATTCCGGGATCACCTCGTCGCCGATGCCTTGCGCAGCAAGCGGGATGCCAGCCATGCAGCGCGCGGCCACCTTGGCCAGCTGTATGCCCGTGGCCTTGGACACGAACGGCACCGTGCGCGAGGCGCGCGGGTTGACCTCGAGCACGTAGACCGTGTCGCGCTGGATCGCGAACTGCACGTTCATGAGCCCTACGACCTTGAGCGCCTTGGCCATCAGCACCGTCTGGCGGCGCAGTTCGCGCTCCAGGTGGCTTGCCAGCGAGTGCGGCGGCAGGCAGCAGGCCGAATCACCGGAGTGCACGCCGGCCTGCTCGATGTGCTCCATGATCCCGCCGATGAAGGTGTCCTTGCCGTCGCAGATGCAGTCCACGTCGACTTCGATTGCATCCGAAAGGTAGCGGTCGAGCAGGACAGGGGAATTGTTCGAAACCCGCACCGCGTTTTCCATATAACGCTCGAGGTCCGCCTGCTGGTGGACGATCTCCATCGCCCGGCCACCCAGCACGTAGCTTGGCCGCACCACGACCGGGTAGCCGATCGACTCTGCGTGCTTGATCGCATCGGCTGCGCTGCGCGCCGTGCGGTTGGGCGGCTGCAGCAGCTTCAGTTTATGCAGCAGTTTCTGAAAGCGCTCCCGGTCTTCGGCCACGTCGATCGATTCGGGCGAAGTGCCGATGATCGGCACACCGTTCTTCTCCAGGTCGCGCGCAAGCTTGAGCGGCGTCTGACCGCCGTACTGCACGATCACGCCGACGGGCTTTTCGAGTTCGACGATCTCCAGCACATCCTCAAGCGTCACCGGCTCGAAGTACAGGCGGTCGGAGGTGTCGTAGTCGGTCGAAACCGTCTCCGGGTTGCAGTTGACCATGATGGTCTCGAAACCGTCCTCGCGCAGCGCAAGCGCCGCGTGCACGCAGCAGTAGTCGAATTCGATCCCCTGCCCGATGCGGTTGGGGCCGCCGCCGAGAACGATGATCTTCTTCCGGTTGCTGGGCTGCGACTCGCACTCTTCCTCGTAGGTCGAGTACATGTAGGCGGTCCGGGTGGCGAACTCGGCCGCGCAGGTGTCGACCCGCTTGTAGACCGGTCGCACGCCAAACGCCCGGCGTGCCGCGCGCACCTCGTTCTCGCCGGTGTTGAACAGGTAGCCCAGGCGTCGGTCGGAAAAGCCGCGGCGCTTCAGGTCGCGCATCGTCCCCGCATCGATCGCCTCCAGTTTCGTATCATCCAGCTTCATCTCGAGGTCGACGATCTGCTTGATCTGGTCGAGAAACCAGCGGTCGATCTTCGTCAGCTGGTACACCTCCTCGAGCGTGAACCCGTTCTCGAAGGCATCACCGACGTACCAGATGCGCTCCGGGCCGGGCTCGCCGAGTTCCTTCTCGATCGTTTCGCGATCAGTGGTCTTCTGGTTGAGGCCGTCCACGCCGACCTCAAGCCCGCGCAGCGCCTTCTGGAACGACTCCTGAAAAGTGCGGCCGATGGCCATCACTTCGCCCACCGATTTCATCTGCGTGGTGAGGCGGTCGTCGGCCTGCGGAAACTTCTCGAAGGCAAAACGCGGCACCTTGGTGACCACGTAGTCGATCGCTGGCTCGAACGAAGCCGGCGTGGCTCCGCCCGTGATGTCGTTCCTGAGCTCATCCAGCGTATAGCCGACCGCAAGCTTGGCGGCGATCTTCGCGATCGGGAAACCCGTGGCCTTGGAAGCGAGCGCCGAGGATCGCGACACGCGCGGGTTCATTTCGATCACCACCATGCGCCCGTCGTCGGGATTGACCGCGAACTGCACGTTCGAGCCGCCGGTGTCCACGCCGATCTCGCGCAACACCGCGATCGAGGCGTCGCGCATGATCTGGTATTCGTTGTCGGTCAAGGTCTGCACCGGCGCCACCGTGATCGAGTCGCCGGTATGCACGCCCATCGGGTCGAGGTTCTCGATTGAGCAGACGATGATGCAGTTGTCCGCCTTGTCGCGGACCACTTCCATCTCGAATTCCTTCCAACCGATCAGCGATTCCTCGATCAGCAGCTCCTTGGTCGGCGAAGCCTCCAGGCCGCGGTCGCAGATCGCGACGAATTCCTCCCGGTTGTAGGCGATCCCGCCGCCCGACCCCCCCATCGTGAAGGAGGGCCGGATCACCGTCGGGTAGCCGAACGCGGCCTGCACCTGCAGCGCCTCCTCCAGCGAGTGCGCCATCGCCGAGCGCGCCGAGGCGAGGCCGATGCGGGTCATCGCCTTCTTGAATTTCTCGCGGTCCTCCGCCTTGTCGATCGCCTCACGCGAAGCGCCGATCATCTCGACCCCGAGCTTGTCCAGCACACCTTCGCGGGCGAGATCGAGCGCGCAGTTCAGCGCGGTCTGCCCTCCCATGGTCGGCAGCAGTGCGTCCGGCCTTTCCTTCTCCAGGATTCGCGCCACGGTCTGCCAGGTGATCGGTTCGATGTAGGTCGCATCGGCCATCTCCGGGTCGGTCATGATGGTCGCCGGATTGGAGTTCACCAGGATCACGCGATAGCCTTCGTCACGCAGCGCCTTGCAGGCCTGCGCGCCGGAGTAGTCGAACTCGCACGCCTGGCCGATCACAATGGGCCCGGCGCCGATGATCAGGATGGACTGTATGTCGGTGCGCTTAGGCATGCGTAACGAGCGCGCTTATGCGCGCTGCGCGGCCTCCATCATCTGTGCGAACCGGTCGAACAGGTAACCGATGTCGTGCGGCCCTGGACTGGCTTCGGGGTGGCCTTGGAAGCAGAATGCCGGCCGGTCGATACGCGCCATGCCCTGCAGCGACCCGTCAAACAATGAGACGTGCGTGGTGCGCAGCGTCTTCGGCAGGCTCGCCGGGTCGACCGCGAAGCCGTGGTTCTGGCTCGTGATCGCGACCGCGCCGGTGTCGAGATCCTTCACCGGGTGGTTCGCGCCATGATGGCCGAATTTCATCTTCATGGTCTTCGCGCCGGAGGCAAGGCCCATCAGCTGGTGCCCGAGACAAATGCCGAACACGGGCACCGCGGTGGTATCGAGGATCGTGCGGATCGCTTGGATTGCATAGTCGCAGGGTTCGGGATCGCCCGGCCCGTTGGACAGGAATACGCCATGGGGCTTCAGTGACAGCGCATCCTGGGCGCTGGCCTGCGCGGGCAACACCGTGACGCGCGCGCCACGTCCAACCAGCAGGCGCAGGATATTGCGCTTGATGCCGTAGTCGTACGCGACGACGTGGAACTTCGGCTCCGGTCCTGGAGCGTGTCCCTTGCCCAGCGCCCACACGCCTTCAGTCCATTCGTACGGCTCTACGGTCGACACGACTTTGGCCAGGTCCATGCCGGCGAGCCCGGGGAACGTCCGCGCCTGCTGCAGCGCGCGCTCGACGTCGTTTGCGACGATGTCGCTGCCCAAACCGGCGGCGATGACGCAACCGCCCTGCGCGCCCTTCTCACGCAGCAGGCGCGTGAGTTTGCGCGTGTCGATATCGGCAATCCCGACAACGCCATTGCGCTCCAGGTACGCAGGCAGGCTTTCCTCGGAGCGCCAGCTGGACAGCAGGGACGGGACATCGCGCACGACGAGCGCTGCGGCGTGGATGCGCTCGGACTCCTCGTCCTCCGCATTTACACCGGTATTGCCGATATGCGGATAAGTGAGAGTGACGATCTGCCGACAGTAGGACGGATCGGTGAGGATTTCCTGGTAGCCGGTCATGGCCGTGTTGAATACGACCTCGCCGACCGCCAGTCCCGCGGCACCGATGCTCCTGCCCCGGAATACCGTCCCGTCGGCAAGGACGAGTGCGGCGGAAGGCGACTGGGACACGAAAACTCCAGGAGGAGGTGCAAAAAAAGCGGGAGGGCTGCTGGCCTATCCCGCTCCGGAAAAAGCATGAAATTATACCGCGCCGGCGGTTCGATTGGAACCGCCCCCCAAGGCGCCCATGGCGCGCCGGCAGGGAAGCTAGCGCAGCCCGAGCACGTCCTGCATGTCGAACAGACCGTTCTTCTTGTCCTTCAGGAACTTGGCGGCGCGCAGCGCGCCGTTGGCGTAGGTCGCGCGACTGGAGGAACGCACCGTGATCTCGACCCGCTCGCCCATGCCCGCAAACATCACCGTATGTTCACCGATGATGTCCCCGCCGCGCACCGCGTGGAACGCGATCTCCTTTTTCCCCCGCTCGCCCGGTTCGCCTTCTCGCCCGTGAATGAAATCTTTCGTCGGGTCCCGGCCGAGCGCTTTCGCCACCACTTCGCCGATCTTCAGCGCCGTGCCCGAGGGCGCGTCGACCTTGTGGCGATGATGGGCCTCGATGATTTCAACATCGTAGTCTTCGCCCAGGCTGCGCGCCGCGATCTCCGCCAGCTTGAACGTGATGTTCACGCCGACCGCCATGTTCGGCGCGAACATGATGGCAATCTTCCGCGACGCTTCGGCAATGCGCGCCTTTTCGGATTCCGAGAAACCCGTAGTGCCGATCACCATCTTGCGGCCCAGCCGCAGGCACGCGTCGAGATGTGCCAGCGTGCCGGCCGGCCGTGTGAAATCGATCAGTGCGTCCGATGCCGCGAGTGCTGCGTCGATATCGGCGGAAACGGGGATACCGGTAATTGCTCCGGCGAACTCCCCCGCATCCTTGCCAAGCAACGCATGCCCCGGCTGTTCCAGCGCGCCTGACAGCTTGAGCGCGCCATCCTGCAGCACGCACTCGATGAGCGTGCGTCCCATACGCCCTGCACTGCCTGCAATCGCAATTCGCATCATCGTCCTGCCTCAGTTCCTGGCGTCGCCCTTTGCTTCATCCTTGGCGTCAGCCTTGGCACCTGACGCGCCTTCCTCCTTCGCGGTGGGCATGGCGGGCTTGTTCGCCGCTTTCTTTGCGGCGTCCGCCGGCGATGCCTCGCCTTCCGCCGGACTGGCGTCGCCGGCGACACGCACCAGGCGATCTTTCTCGAAAAACACCGACAGTTGCCGACGCTGGGTCGGCGAGCCAGGAATCTCGCGGTAGAACACGTAGTCCCAGCGATCGGCGTGAAAAATGTCGGTCACCAGCGGCGTCCCGAGGACGAAGCGGACCTGCTCGCGCGTCATCCCGGGTTTTAGTTTCGACACCATCTCCTGCGAGACGAAATTACCCTGCTGGATGTCGATCCGGTATGGCTTCAGCGAGGGAAGCGAAGGCATATCCGGGAGGTAGCTGCACGCGGACGACAGCGCAACAGTGATGAAGCATAGGGCAGGTGCGCGCAGGGCTGATACGGGAGTCACCGCAGTTTCTCAAGGCGAGGGAATACCTATATGATAGCCGATAGGTCATATCTCTCATCGGCATGCCCATGGACTCATCGCAAAGCCTCAAGGACATCGGCCTGAAGGCCACCCTTCCCAGGCGCAAGATCCTCGAACTGTTCGAGACCAGCAAAGTTCGCCACCTCTCCGCGGAGGATGTGTACAAGGCGCTGATCGCGGAAAACATCGACATCGGCCTTGCCACCGTCTACCGGGTGCTTACCCAGTTTGAGCAGGCAGGCCTGCTTTCGCGCCAGCATTTCGAGACCGGGAAATCGGTGTTCGAACTGAATGAAGGCCATCACCACGACCATCTGGTCTGCCTGCAATGCGGGCGTGTCGAGGAGTTCTACGACGCCCAGATCGAGTCGCGCCAGAACGGGATCGCCAAGGAGAAGGGCTTCGAGCTTCGCGGGCATTCGCTCGCCCTGTACGCCGATTGCGCAAAGTCCGACTGCATACATCTCAAATTGGCTCGCTAGGCACAGGGGAACCTGCGGTTCCCCCGACGCTCGGAACAGGGGAACCTGCGGTTCCCCCGTACCCCCTCCCTTTTTTCTCCTCACCCTCCGCACGACTCCGGTCTATGCGAACTTGAAGCCGGCGAAGGCGGCGACGCCCATGGCGGCGAACAATGCGGCGGCGATATAGCGGATCGCCTTGAAAGGAATCCGGCCGGAAGCGCGGTCCGCGAGCAGCACGGCGGGGACGTCGGCCAGCAGCATGCCTGCCGTGGTGCCGGCAACAACGGCGACCAGTGAATCAAAGCGCGCCGCCAGCGCGACGGTGGCGAGCTGGGTCTTGTCGCCGATCTCCGCAATGAAGAACGCGACGAACGTGACGGCAAATGCGCCGAATTTCCCAACGTCCTTCGCTTTCTCGTCGATCGTGTCCGGTTTCAGCGCCCACAGCGCGATCGCGAGGAATGAGACGCCCAGTCCCCAGCGCAGCACATCCGGCGCAATTTCAGCGCGTATCCAGCCACCGAGCAGCCCGGCCAGCCCGTGATTGAGCAGCGTCGCACACAGGATTCCAAGCACGATCGGCACTGGCCGGCGAAAGCGCGCCGCCAGCAATAGCGCGAGCAACTGCGTCTTGTCGCCGATCTCCCCGATGGCAACTACCAGTGCGGAAACGAGGAACGCCTCGATCGTGGCTCAGCCGTCCAGCATTTCGGCCGCATGCTTGCGGGTGGTCGGCGTGATTTCAGTGCCGCCCAGCATCCGCGCGAGCTCGTCAACGCGCCCTGCCCGGTCAAGCCGGGTGACACTGGTGCGTATCCTGCTTTTTCCGCCCCCCTTCGCGACGGTCCATTGGGCGTCGCCTTGTGCCGCGACCTGCGGCAGGTGGGTCACCACCAGCACCTGGCGCTCACGTCCCAGCGTACGCAGGGAGCGCCCTACGATCGCGGCCACCGCACCGCCGATGCCGCTGTCGACTTCGTCGAACACCAGCGTGCCCACTGGCGAAGACCGGCTCGCGACCATCTGCAAAGCCAGGCTGATGCGTGAAAGTTCGCCCCCGGAGGCCACCTTGCCCAAGGGCCGCAACGCCAGGCTCGGATGAGAGGCGACCTCGAATTCGACATCTTCCAGCCCATACGCCGCCGGCTCGGCCAGCGGCCTGAACTGCACCGCAAAACGTCCGCCTGCCATCGCAAGCGTCTGCATGCCGGCTGTCACGGCCTTCGACAGGGCGCCACCGGCGCTTCGGCGCTTTTCCGACAATGCACCCGCAAGCTTGAGGAACTCGGCGCGCGCCGCTTCCACCTGCTGCTGGAGCGCCGCGGGATCGGCGGCCAGCGCGAGCTCGGCGAGGCGCGCCTTGACCTCCGATGCGAGCTGCGGGAGGTCTGCGGGCCTGACGCGATACTTGCGCCCCGCAGCATGCAGCGCCTCGATGCGCGTTTCGACGCTGCGCAGTGCCTCCGGGTCAAGATCGATCTTCGCGGCGTAGTGGCGCAGTTCGCGGACGGCCTCGCCGACCTGCGCTTCAGCCGAGGCAAGCATCTCGACAACGGCCCCCAGCAGCGGGTCATGTTCCGAGAGCGCCCGCAACCGCCCGGTCACCGAGGTGAGCTGCGCGAGCGTGGCACCTTCTGCCTCCGACAGCGCCTCGACGGCGGATTCGGCGCCGGACGCGAGCGCGGACCCATTGGCAAGGCGCGCGTGCTCTGCCGCCAGCGCGTCCCATTCTCCAGGCGCGGGCCCGAGGCGCTTCAGCTCGGTGGCCCGGTCCTGCAATTCGGCGCGCTCCTGCTCGCGCTGCGCGTAGCGCTCGCGTGCTTCCGTTGCGAGCGCTTCGAGACGCTTCCAGGTGCGCCAGGACTGCGCAGTTTCGCGCGCGAGGGCCTCGACCCCGGCATGCCCGTCGAGCAATGCGCGCTGCGCCGCCGACCGCAGCAGGGACTGGTGTGCATGCTGCCCGTGGATGTCGACCAGGTACTCCCCGACCTCGCGCAGCTGCGCCAGCGTAGCCCCACGACCGTTGACGAAGGCACGCGAGCGACCGGTCCGGTCGATGACCCGGCGAATCAGCAGCACCCCGGGGTCACCACCCAGTTCGTTCGCGTCTAGGTACCCCGCCAGCGCGCCGGCAGGATCGATGTCGAACTCTGCGGCGAGTTCGGCGCGCTCCGCCGTCTCGCGCACGACGCCGGAATCGGCTCGGCCGCCAACCAGCAGTTCGATCGCGTCGACCAGGATGGACTTCCCGGCACCCGTCTCGCCGGTCAGCACGGTGAAGCCCTTCTCGAGCTCGAGCTCGACAGTGTCGACAATGACGAAGTCGCGAATCGCCAGGCTGCGCAGCATTACCTGGCCGGCGCCGGCAGTTCGATCGACTCGCTCCAGCGCAGCTTTTCCCGCAGCATGACGAAATAGTCGTACCCGGGCGGATGGACGAAACGGATCGCCTCGCCGGAGCGCTTCAGGCGCAGGCGGTCGCCCTCCGCGAGGTCGGCGAGCGCCTGCCCGTCGAAATGTGCGCGCGCATCGACCGCGTGCAACAGGACAATCTCGATCAGGCTGCGGTCGCTGATGCTGACCGGGCGCGCCGTGAGCGTATGCGGGTACAGCGGAACCAGCGCGAACGCAGGCAGCGAGGGGTGCAGGATCGGGCCCTGGGCCGACAGCGCGTACGCGGTCGAGCCCGTGGGCGTCGCGACGATCACGCCATCGGCGCGCAGCGTATAGACATACTGCCCGTCGATGTGAACCGCGAATTCGATCAGCCTGCCCTGCGAGCCCTTGTTGACCACCGCATCGTTGAGCGCGAGCGTCTGAAGAACGACCTTGCCGTCACGCACGATTTCCGCCTCGATCAGCGAGCGCTCTTCCATTGCGTATTCGCCCGCAAGGATGGCACCCATCGAGCGGCGCATGTCGTGCAGTGCGATGTCCGTCATGAAGCCCAGCCGCCCTTGATTGACACCAACCACCGGAACCCGGTATCGCACCAGATTGCGCGCCGCGGCAAGCATCGTGCCGTCCCCTCCGACGACGACCGCCAGATCGGCACTGGCGCCGATCTCGGGGTAGCTCGCCGAACGGGCGGCGGCGCCGATATTGGCGGCCGTTTCCTGCTCGACCATCACGTCGCAGCCCTGCTCACGCAGGAATTCGGCGAGGGCGTGCAGGGACTCCGTGATCTCCCGGCTCTGGAATTTTCCGATCAGGGCAATGTGGCGGAAGGCGAGCTGCGCGGCAGGAGGATGCATTGCCTGATTTAACCACAGCGCCCGGGGCCTGTGAACGTCGTCCCCGCCCGGCGCAAACCGTCCGGTTGCAGGTTCGCGGTTGTGTAGAATGATCCGCATGCTAGACAAGCGCGCCCAGGTACTCCTCAAAACGCTCATCGAGCGCTACATCACGGAAGGCCAGCCCGTCGGTTCGCGCACGCTTTCGAAGTATTCAGGGCTCGACCTGTCGCCCGCGACGATCCGCAACGTGATGTCCGACCTCGAGGAGATGGGCTTCATCGTCAGTCCGCACACCTCGGCCGGGCGGATTCCGACGCCCGCGGGTTACCGGTTCTTTGTCGACACCCTGCTGATCACCAAGCCGCTGGAATCGTCCGAAATCCACCAGCTCGAGGACAACCTGCACCCGGACAACCCGCAGCGGGTGATCCACTCGGCCTCCAACATCCTGTCCCAGCTGACCCAGTTTGCCGGCGTGGTCATGACGCCGCGCCGCCGCGCGGTCACCTTCCGCCAGATCGAGTTCCTCAAGCTCTCAGAAAAGCGCGTTCTGTTGATCGTCGTCACTCCCTCGGGGGACGTGCAGAACCGGATCCTGTTCACCGAGCGCGAATACGGCGCAAGCGAACTCATCGAGGCGGCCAACTACCTCAACCAGAACTACTCCGGCCAGAGCTTCGAGGATGTCCGCACGCGGATGCACGCGGAATTGTCCGCGTTGCGCCAGGACATGTACGCACTCATGAGCGTGGCGCTCGAAGCCGGCGACCGCGCCGTGTCGGAGAACAGCGAGCAATACGTGATCTCCGGCGAGCGCAACCTCCTGTCCGTCCAGGACCTCTCCTCGGACGTGACGCGGCTCAAGCAGCTGTTCGAGCTGTTCGAGAAGAAGTCTTCGCTGGTGCAGATCCTCGATATTTCGCTTCGCGGCCACGGCGTGCAGATCTTTATCGGCGGGGAAACCGGCGTCGCCGCGCCCGACGATGTGAGCGTCGTCAGCGCCCCTTACCGGGTGGACGGCGAGGTTGTCGGCACGGTCGGCGTGATTGGGCCGACGCGCATGGCGTACGAACGCGTGATCCCCATCGTCGACATCACCGCGAAGCTGCTCTCTTCCGCGCTGTCGAACAACTGAGCAACAACCTGGAAGTCCCCCGATGCACAAGAATGCGCAGCTGATCGCGCGCTTCTACGAGGCGTTTGCGCGACGCGATGCCGAGGCCATGGCAACCTGCTATCACCGCGAGGTCGCTTTTTCCGACCCGGTGTTTCCGGACCTGCGCGGCGACGAAGCGTGCGACATGTGGCGAATGCTCACCACGCGCGCGGCAGACCTGGATGTGCGCTTCAAGGTGCTCGGTGCTGACGACACCCGTGGCGCCGCGCACTGGGACGCCGACTACACCTTTACGAAGACTGGCCGCAAGGTCAACAACCACATCGACGCGGAGTTCGAGTTCGAGGACGGGCTGATCCGCAGGCACCACGACCACTTCGACCTCTGGCGCTGGTCGCGCATGGCGCTCGGCGCGCCGGGACTGATGCTGGGTTGGAGCCCGGTGATCGGCAATGCGGTGCGCAAGGAAGCCGCCAGGGGCTTGGCCGCGTTCCGTCGCAAGGCGGGGCACGCCTGATGACCGTGGCAGTCAAAACCGGAATCCTGCTCGTCAACCTCGGCACGCCCTCGGCGCCGACCACGTCTGCGGTGCGCGCCTACCTGCGCGAGTTCCTCTCCGACCCGCGCGTGGTCGAGATACCCCGCTTCATCTGGCTGCCGATCCTGTACGGCATCATCCTGACCTTTCGGCCGGCCAAGTCAGCTGAAAAGTACGCGGAAGTCTGGACGCCGGAAGGCTCGCCGCTCGCGGTGCATACTGCGCGTCAGGCGAAACTGCTGGCGGGGTTGCTCGGCGAGCGCGCCAAGCCCGGTCCGGGCATCCCGGTGGAATACGGGATGCGCTACGGCGCCCCGTCGATCGCCTCAGGCATCGACCGCCTGCGCGCTGCAGGCTGCGCGCGAATCGTCGTCGTGCCGCTGTATCCGCAGTTTTCCGGCAGCACCACCGCAAGCGTGCGCGACGCGCTGGACGCGTATCTGCGCAGGTTCGCGCAGCCACCGGAGGTCCGCTTCGTAGAGCGCTTTCACGACGACCCCGGATACATCGAGGCACTCGCGAAACGTGTGCAGCGCCACTGGGAGCAGAACGGACGTCCCCCGGCTCCGCAAGGGAAACTCTTCATGAGCTTCCACGGCATCCCGAAACGCTCCGTGGAGCGCGGCGACCCCTACGAGCGCGAATGCCTGGAAACGGCCGCGTTGCTTGCGGCACGCCTGGGGTTGCGGCCTGGCGAATGGATGGCCACGTTCCAGTCGCGCTTCGGCCGGGCCGAGTGGCTGCAACCCTATACCGAGCCAACCCTGGTCGAACACGCGAAGAACGGCCTCAAACGGGCTGACGTCTTCTGTCCGGGTTTTCCGTCGGATTGCCTAGAAACGCTGGAAGAACTCGGGATCGGCGCAAAGGAAGCGTTCCTTGAAGCCGGCGGCAGTGAATTCAACCTGCTCACCTGCCTGAACGAGGACGGCGCCTGGATCGAGGCGCTAGCGAAGATCAGCCTGAGCGCCTAGAGGTCTCTCGCACTCGCGACGACCTCCCGCGCGCCCATCCGACTGCACTCCCGCAGGTCGTCACTTGACGCCGTCGACTGAAAACGCCTCGGCCGGGAGCCCGCGCCGGCTGCGCGCACGCATCGTCGCGTAGGCCGTTTCGATATGACGCCGGAAGCGGTCGGTGTCGAACAACGCATGGCTCAAGTGGTTCGCCGACAGCCGCGCCCGGATTGCCGCCAGTTCCGCAGGACTCGTTGCCAGCCGGTGCGCACGGGCTTCGTACTCCTCAGGGGTTTGGGTCACGAGTTCCGGCAACCCCGCGGCATGCAGCAGGCTGCCCGCCACCCGCCCCGCAAAGGTCGCACCCATGCGGGTCAACACGGGCAGCCCGGTCCACAGCGCATCGATCGTCGTCACGTGAGCGTTGTAGGGCAGCGTATCGAGGAACAGGTCGGCAAGCCGGTAGCGCGCCAGGTGGTCGGCGAGCCGCGGCGTGCGGCACGCAAACACAAGGCGCCGCGCGGCGATGCCGCGCGCTTTGGCCTCGCGACGCAGATTCGCCGCTGCCACCGCGTTGTCCTCGAACAGCCACAGGACGCTGCCATCGATGCGCTCCAGCAGCCGCATCCAGAGTTCGAATACCGCGGGCGTGATCTTGTAGCTGTTATTGAAACAGCAGAATACAAAACCTTCCGCTGGCAACCCCGATTCTGCGCGTGTGGGAGTCGGCCCGGCGACCGTTCGATTCCTGTCGCTGACCAGGAAGGTATCGGGCAGGCGCACCACCTTCTCGCTGTACGAGGCGTCCTGCCCGGGCGGAATCAGCCGCGCATCGCCAATGATGTAGTCGATGTACGGCGCGCCCATG
>JBBQVP010000122.1:0-13085 GCA_038211455.1 Burkholderiales bacterium | reverse complement strand
AGCTCGCGCAGGTCTGCGTCGCTCCATTTCTGCTTGTTGCGCGGCTTCATGAGCAGCGGCATCAACCCGCTGACCTGCACCATTTCGGCTAGCAGCGCGCGGCGCTCGCGTTCTGCAAGATCCCATGCGCTGCGCACGACTCGCGGCGGGAAGGCCATGTCGGGAAGGTCCTGTTGGGAGTAGTACTACACACTGCGGGCCGGCTGCTGCGGCCCCATGCGTTCGAGCGCGGCGCGCAGGTTGCGCCAGCCGCGCCAGACTGAAATTCCAGCCGCCAGCAGCCTGAGCGACTTGCGCGGCCGCAGAGCGACGAACAGTGCCACTGCGACCGCGATCCACACCGGATGCTCGCGAGCCTTGCCAAGGAGCGCGCGAGCGCGATCGAACCAGGCAGTGGCGGCCTCGGCGCGCGCGACTAGGACATGCATGCTTTCGCGCTGCTGCGCGGCGCGCGCGACGAGCCCTGCGCGACGTTCACGCAGGGCGAGAAGTTTTTCGCGGATCACGACGTGCGCATCCTTTCGCGGTCTTTTTCGAGTTCGGCCAGCGTCGCCGCAAGAAATTTAGGCCGGGCGGCAAGGCATTTGCGGACCATCACCACGCTGAATCCGGCGGCCGAGGCATACAGCGCGGCAAGCAGCCCCGCGGCAAGCAGCCGGTTCGAATCCCAGAAGACGAGCACGATGAAAAGCGATAACAGGAGCAGCGCAATGGCGGCTAGGAACAGCGCAGCGATTGCCCATACCGCGACCTCAAGCAGACGAAGGAGCTGCTCCTCGAATTCGCTCGCAGCGATGCGTGCGCGGGTCTCCGCGAACGAAAGCAGCGAGCGAACGACCGAGCGGACCGCCGATGTCGCTGGCTCCTCGCGCGGCGTGCCGCCGCTGTCGCTCATTTTGTCGGGAGGTTAGCGGCGGCTGACGAGCAGGCCGAGCAGGAAGCCGACGCCTGCGGCGACGCCCACGGCCTGCCAGGGGTGCTCGTGCACATATTCGTCGGTCGCGCGCGCCGCTTCCTTGGTCTTCTCCAGAAGCGCCTGCTCGGCGTCAAGGAGTTTTTCCTTGTACACGGCGAGAGATGCCTGGATACGCTCGCGCGCTACGGCGACTTTCTCGCCGGCCTGACCCGCGGTGGCCTTGAGGAGTTCTTCGGTGTCGCCGATCAGAACCTTGAGATCGGTGACGAGTTTTTGCCTGGAAACCTGGCCGTCTGCATTGGTTGCATTCATGATGTGTGTTCTTTAGTGAGTGTGCGCTACTGCGGAAGATCCGGCCGCCCGACTCTCGCTGTGCGTTGTCGTCAAATGATGCGGCGCGGAAACGTACCGTAAGGCTACCGATTTTTCCCCGCTGAGGCAATTGCCGGGGGCACATAGTGCAACACAAGCGACGAACGGTACCCGGAGGCATAAGGCGCGGGTTCGGCCGCCGGGCAGACAGCCGACCGGTACAATCGCGGCAAATCCCATGCCTTTCGCGGACACACTCCTCGTCTTCCGCAGCCGGAAGATCCTGCTCCTGCTGCTCCTGGGGTTCTCCTCGGGACTCCCGCTCGCCCTGACCGCTGGCACCCTGCAGGCCTGGCTGACCGTCGAGGGGGTGGACTTGACGACCATCGGCTGGTTCGCGCTGGTCGGCCAGCCCTATACCTACAAGTTCCTGTGGGCACCGCTGATGGACCGGTTTGCGCTGCCTTTTCTGGGCCGGCGGCGCGGCTGGCTGGTGCTGACCCAGGTCTTGCTGGCGGTGGCAATCGCCGTCATGGGGACGCTCTCGCCGCGCGACGCCCCCTGGCTGCTGGCCGGGCTCGCGCTGTTGGTTGCCTTTCTGTCGGCCTCCCAGGACATCGTGTTCGACGCGTTCCGTGCCGACAGTCTGGCGGCCGAGGAGCGCGGCGCGGGAGCCGCCGTGTCGGTGTTCGGATACCGCATCGCGATGCTTGTCTCCGGCGGCCTCGCCCTCGTGCTGGCTGACAGCGTGCTGGGCTGGACGGCAACCTACTTTCTGATGGCCGGGCTGATGGCGGTCGGCATCATCGCAACCTGGAACGCGCTCGAGCCGCCGGTCGCTGGGACGCCGCCCCGGACTCTGGCGGCCGCCGTGAAAGAGCCGCTCGCCGAGTATTTTTCCCGCAACGGGGCCTGGACGCTGCTTGCCCTGGTAGTGCTTTACAAGCTTGGCGATGCCTTTGCCGGCAGCCTGTCGACGGCGTTCCTGATCCGCGGCGCCGGGTTTTCGGCGACCGACGTGGGGGCGATCAACAAGGGCCTCGGACTGGTGGCGACGATCCTGGGCGCGTTCGCAGGTGGCGCGCTGATCGCGCACTTGCGCCTGTACCGCTCGCTGCTCCTGTTCGGGGTGCTGCAGGCGGTGACCAACCTGGGGTTCATGGCGGTGGCCATCGCGGGCAAGAACTATCCGCTGATGATCGCGGCGATCGGCGCCGAGAACCTGTGCGGCGGGATGGGAACGGCGGCGTTCGTCGCGCTGCTGATGGCCCTGTGCGACCGGCGCCATTCAGCCACCCAATACGCCCTGCTCTCGGCGCTCGCCGCCGTCGGGCGGGTCTACGTCGGGCCCGCCGCGGGTTACATGGCGGCGAGCCTGGCGTGGACCACGTTCTTCTTCATCACCTTCCTGATCGCCCTGCCGGGTGTCGCGATGCTCTGGTGGGTGCGCGCGCGCATCGAGGCGCTGGACACGACCCCGGAGGGCTGAACACCCGCCTCAGCCGCGCGGGTCCGGCACGAAGCCGGCATCCCCCGGAAACGGGACAGGCACGGGCACGTGCCGGCGCGGCGACGGAATGATGCCGCGCGCCAGCAGGTTGGCGTAACTATCGTAGTAGAGCGTCAGCATTTCGTTCGGTCGCGTGTCGGCGCGGCGGAATTGCGTGTAGCCGACCTGCGAGCCTTCGCGCTCGCCGTGCCCGGTGCCGATGCGTTCCGCGGCTTGCGACCGCGCGATCTCGCTTTTGGCCGACGCCCCGGCAGACGCGGCTGCGGAGGCCGGTGCGTCCCGGCGGCTGGATTCCGCCATGCTGTTATCCGACGGTGCGCGCGACAGCGCGTCGGCATGGGAATACGGTCGAGGCTGGGGGGCAATGGCCGGCCGCGGCGGGTTCCATTCGCGATACACCGCCATGCCGATTACGCCGACGTTGTCGGCCCGGCCGGTGCGCGCGGCATAGCTCTCGGGCAGCGCGGTGAATACGAAGGCCGCGACTTCGCGAGTGCTCTTTCGCCAGCCGGTGATTTCATAGTGCATGCCGGGATCAAGCACATAGCCGTTCTGCGCCGGTGCGGCGGTCTCGCCGGTCACCACGTTGACGCCGTCCACCGAAACCACGGTCATCACGCGCTCCCCGGTCCTGTTCTCGACGGCAACGGCGTACTTGTTGCCAGGCGTGCCGGCGATCCAGAGCCGCCCTCGATGGACGTAGGTAGGCAGGCGCGCCCCGGTCGAGCGGTCAATGACGGACAGGTCGGCGAGCGATCCTGCCACGCCCGGTGCGGCGCAGCCTGACAAGGTGAACCCCAGCAATACGACGAGCAGTTTGTTCATGGTGATCTCCGGTTGAAGGACATCCACATAAACGCCGCGCGGCGGAAAACGGGGTTAAGGCTGCCGCATGTCGTCCGGCAGCGGGAATTGCGGGTAGTGCTTTCTGAATTGCGCGAGGCTGGCGTCGGCCTCGATAGTCCGGCCTTCGCGGCGCAAGGCGCGAATCCGGTCCAGCCAGTGTTCCGGGCTCAGGTCGGGACCGCCGCTTTCTGCTGAACTTGCAGAGTTCTCCCTGCGCAACCCGCGCTCGGTGCTGGCGGCAGCGGGGGTGGGGGCGGAAAGTGCGGCGGGTGCCGCGGGTGTGGCGGGACGGGATTGCGTCGCGGTAGGGCTGGCGGTCTTTGCTGCCGCGTCCGCACCGGGCTGGTCCTTCGCAAGATTTCTGCTGTTGCCCTGCTCGCGGGAGGGCGCGTCCGACCCGGCTTCAGGCTTATGAGCGCTGCCGCCGGCATTGTCGCGCGCCGAACGGTCCGGCGCGCGTGCGGCGGCTTGCGGGGCGGTAGCCGCGGCGGCCGGCGCCGACTTGCGCGTGGATGCTGCGGGTGCTGGCTGCCTGGCCTCAGCCGCCTGTTCCACAGCGCGCGGCGTTTCCGTCGCCGGCGCAGCCCTGCCCACCGGGACTCCATCCACCGCAATCTCGTCCACCTTTTGTTCGCGCACCATCAGAGTCAGAGTCGAGGTCATCAGCACCGTCGCGGCGAGCGCGAACGGGAGCCGCCAGCGGTTCAGCCAGGACGTCGTGCGTGGCGGGGTTGAGTCCTCTCGCGCCGGTGTTGCGGTTGCGCGCGCCGCGGCGAGGATCCGCGCATCCAGCGCCGGCGGCGGCTGCTCGAGCGCCGATTCGCGGTAGAGCGATGCCAGCTCCTCGTCGCGCGGGTCGCCGGGGTTGCTCATGGCCGCTCCCTCATGTCGGCGCGAAGCTTCGCCAGCGCATAGCGCAGGCGGCTCTTCGCGGTTTCGCGGCTGACACCCGTGGCGGCGGCGATCTCCTCGACCGACAGTTCGCCTTCCTGCTGGAGCACGAACGCCTCGCGCTGCGCCGCGGGCAGGGTATCCAGCAGGCGAAGAAGCTCTTGCGCGCCCTGTTTGCGCTCGAAGGCCCGCTCCGGTTGCGCCTGCGATGCCGCGGGTTGCTCCTCGAGGGTCGCCGCCCCGTCTTCGTAGCTCGACAGGCGCGCACGCGAATGTTGCCGGAAGTGGTCCATCAGCCGATTGTGCGCGATGCTGTACAGCCATGCACTGAATCTCGCCCGGGTTTCGTAGTCCAGGCGCGCATTGACCACTTTGAGCCACACATCCTGGAACAGTTCCTCGGCGAGCTCGCGCTTGCCGGTCTGGCGCAGCAGGTAGCGCAGCACCCCGCCTTTGTGCCGGCCGTAGAGCCGCTCGAATGCCACGGCGTCGCCCGTGCGCCAGGCATGCATCAGCGATTCGTCGTCCAGCTCGGTGTCTTTCCGGTCCATGGCGCCGGAGTGTACCGTCCAGGGAGGAACGGCCGCCGGAACCAGCGCAAGGCAGAGGTCGTGCATGGAAGGGTTAACGCTGCGAACCGGGTTTCGGGGTTGATCGGGAATGGCGCATGATTGCGGCTCTGGCGGTCAATGACACGGAGGAAGCAGCAATGGCGACACAGCGTGAAAGAGCGGAAAAACTGCGCACCCTGCATTTGCGCGAAGGCGCGTTCGTCATCCCGAATCCCTGGGATGCGGGTTCGGCCCGGTTCCTTGCCGCGCTGGGCTTCGAGGCGCTGGCGACCACCAGCGCTGGCTTTGCGTTCTCGCTCGGGCGTGCAGACGGGGCCGTCACGCTGGAGGAAAAAATAGCGCACTGCCGGGTGCTCTGTGCTGCGACTGATCTGCCGGTGAGCGCGGACCTTGAAAACTGCTTTGCGGACGATCCCAAGACCGCCGCGGCCACCATCCTGCGGGGTGCCGAGGCGGGGCTGGTCGGCGGGTCGATCGAGGACTGGAGCGGCAGCGCGATCTATGATTTTTCGCTCGCGGTAGAGCGCGTGCAGGCGGCAGTGGAAGCCGCGCGCTCGCTTGATTTCCCGTTCGCCCTGACCGCGCGGGCCGAGAACCTGCTGCGCGGGCGAATGGACATGGACGATACGCTGCGCCGCCTGCAGGCGTTCGAGGCGGCCGGGGCGGATGTGCTCTATGCGCCTGGCCTGAAGACCCTTGCCGAGGTGCGCACGGTGACCGGGGCGGTGAAAAAGCCGGTGAATGTGCTGGCTGCAGGTCTGCCCGGCGTGACCCTCGCAAGCCTCGCCGCAGCCGGCGCGAAGCGGATCAGCACCGGAGGCGCCTTGGCGCGCGCGGCGATCGGCGAACTGCTGCGCGCCGGCCGGGAGATGCAGGCGGGCGGCTTCGGCTGGATGGAGAGCGTCGCGCCGGGGGCCGAGGTCGTCAAGCTGCTTGCGCCCTGGAAAGGCAAGTAATTCTGAAAGATTTATTTATCGAAGCCAACATCTAAAGCCGCTTCCCGGGTAGTTTGTGTATCGATATCAATACACTTCGGGTTCGCTGGTACGGGCTCAGTCAGTACAGCGGTATACCGCCAGGCTGCCGAACAGGTTGGGCAGCAGGTTCACGTGGCGGCCCTGGTGGAGCACCACGCGCTCAAGGATACGGATTCCGAGCTTGCGTGCGAGGTCCTCGAAATCGCTCAGCGTGCACAGGTGCACGTTGGGCGTGTCGTACCACGCGTAGGGCAGGTTGTCCGACACCGGCATGCGCCCGGCGAGCACCTGCAGGCGTCCCGACCAGTGGCCGAAGTTGGGGAACGATACGATCGCTTCGCGGCCGACGCGCAGCATCTCGCGCATGATGCCCTCGGTATGGCGCACGGCTTGCAGGGTCTGCGACAGGATCACGCTGTCAAATGAGTTGTCGCCGAAGGTCGACAGCCCGCTCTCCAGGTTCATCTGCAGCACGTTGACGTCGTTCTGCACGCAGGCCACGACCTTCGTGTCGTCGATCTCGATGCCGTAGCCGTGCGCGCGGCGCTGCTCCCAGAGATAGCGCAGCAGGGTGCCGTCACCACAACCGAGGTCCAGGATGCGCGCCTCCGGCGCGACCCAGGCGGCAATGGCCGCGAGGTCCGGGCGGCGGGCGAGCAGCGCGCGATCCGCTTCCGTCACAGGTCGATGTTCCCGAAGTAGGCCCGCACCGCGCCCATGTAGCGTGCGTCGTCCATCAGGAAGGCGTCGTGCCCGTGCGGGGCGTCAATCTCCAGATACGACAGTACGCGGCGGTTGTCGAGCAGCGCGCGCACGATCTCGCGCGAACGCTCGGGAGAAAACCGCCAGTCGGAGGTGAACGAGACGATCAGGAACGCTGCCTTGGCGCGCGCCATAGCGGCGGAGAGTTCGCCGCCGAAAGACGCGGCGGGGTCGAAATAATCGAGCGCCTTGGTGATGCGCAGGTAGGTGTTGGCGTCGAAGTAGGTCGAGAACTTGTCGCCCTGGTAGCGCAGGTAGGACTCGATCTCGAAATCGACGTCGAAGTTGAAGCCCAGCGACCCCGAGCGCAGCGTACGGCCGAACTTCTCCATCATCGCGTCGTCCGAAAGGTAGGTGATGTGGCCGAGCATGCGCGCAAGGCGCAGGCCGGTGCGCGGCACCACGCCGTGCTCGTAGTAGTGGCCGCCGTGAAATTCCGGGTCGGTGGTGATGGCCTGGCGCGCGACCTCGTTAAACGCGATGTTCTGCGCCGAGAGCTTGGGCGCGGCGGCGATCACGATCGAATGCCGGATGCGCTCGGGAAACGACAATGTCCACTGCAGCGCCTGCATCGCCCCTAGGCTGCCGCCCATCACCGCAGCAAAGCTCTGGATCCCCAGGCGGTCGGCGAGCAGGGCCTGCGCCTGCACCCAGTCCTCCACCGTCACCACCGGAAAATCCCCGCCCCAGGGCTTGCCCGTGGCCGGGTTCGGGCTCATCGGACCGGTGGACCCGTGGCAGCCGCCGATGTTGTTCACGCCGAGGACGAAGAAGCGGTTGGTATCGAGCGGCTTGCCCGGGCCGACCATGTTGTCCCACCAGCCGATGTTCTCTGGCTCGTTCGCATACACTCCGGCCACATGGTGTGCGGCATTCAGGGCGTGGCACACCAGCACCGCGTTGGAGCGCTCGGCGTTCAGCTTGCCGTAGGTCTCGTACGCGAGTTCGAACGCAGGCAGCGTCGCGCCGCTTTTCAGCAGCAGCGGCGCATCAAACGCGGCTTTCTGCGGGGTGACGATGCCGACGGAACCCGGCTGGACTGGTGGTGCGGTCATGACGATGGTGCGGCGTGGTCCTGAAAGCAAAAAACCCGTTCAGCTTCTCGCGAGAACGGGTTTTTCGAACCTGTCTCTTTAGCGGTATTTGTTGCGCGCCCGCAAGCTGAACTTCAAATCGGCGCGTCTAGCGAAGCGGGACGTTACCCGCGCATTGCAGGCGTGTCAACCGGTGATGCCGATGGCCCACGGGATGAATTCGTGGTCGCCGAGGCCGAATTCTTCGCTTTTGGTTTTCTGCCCCGAGCAGGTCTCGAGGATCAGATCGAAGATCTTCTGGCCCATCTGTTCCATGTCCGCCGTGCCGTCGAGAATCTCGCCGCAGTTGATGTCCATGTCTTCGACGAGTTTCGTATACATCGGCGTATTGGTCGCCAGCTTGATCGAGGGTGCGGGCTTGCAGCCGAACGCCGAGCCGCGGCCGGTGGTGAAGCACACCACGTTGGCGCCGCCCGCGATCTGCCCGGTGGCCGAGACCGGATCGAATCCCGGTGTGTCCATGAACACGAACCCGTTCTGCTTCACGTGTTCGGCGTACTTGTAGACCTCCATCAGGCCGGTGCTGCCGCCCTTCATCGCCGAGCCCAGCGATTTCTCGAGGATGTTCGCCAGCCCCCCGGCCTGGTTCCCGGGGCTCACGATGCCGTTGATCTGCACGTCCTTGCCAAGCGCGTACTCGTCCTTCCACCAGCGGATGCGCTCGATGAGCTTTTCGCCGATCTCCTTCGTCACTGCGCGCCGCGTGAGCGTGTGCTCCACGCCGTAGATCTCGGGCGTCTCCGAGAGGATCGCGGTGCCGCCGTGGCGCACCAGGATGTCCATGGCCGCACCGAGGGCCGGGTTCGCGGTGATCGAGGAAAAGCTGTCCGAGCCGCCGCACTGCAGGCCAACGGAAATATGGCTGGCCGATACCGGTTCGCGTCTCACGGCGTTGGCCTCGGGCAGCAACTCCTTGATCGCCTCAATGCCTGCCTCGATAGTCTGCCGCGTGCCTCCGGAATCCTGCATCACGAAGGTCTTCAGCTTCGTGCCGGAGGTGAGCTTCTCGGCCTGGAACAGCGTGTTGATCTGGTTTCTCTCGCATCCCAGCCCGATGACCAGCACCGCGGCCATGTTCGGGTGGCGGATATAGCCCGCCAGCGTGCGGCGCAACAGCGCCATGGGTTCGCCCGAGAGTTCCATGCCGCATCCGGTGGCGTGGGTGAATGCCGCGACCCCGTCGACGTTCGGGAACTCGGCGAGCCGCTCCGGCGTGAACCAGTCAGCGATGCGGTGCGAGACCGTGGCCGAGCAGTTCACCGTGGAGACGATGCCGATGTAGTTGCGCGTCGCGATACGGCCGTCGGCGCGCCGGATGCCCATGAATGTCGCGCGCTCCGCCTCGGGGAGCATGGAGGTCGGGGTGTATTCCTCTGCGTAGGCGTAGTCGCGGTCGAACTCGCGAAATTCCATGTTCAGGCGGTGCAGCAATGTGCCCGGCCGGATGTCGTTGGAGGCAAATCCGATCACGGTGTTGTACTTGAGAACCGGCTCGCCTTTCGCGATCGCTCGCACCGCCACCTTGTGCCCGGCAGGGATGCGGTTCAGGCAGGTCACGCCCTCTTCGGGAATCGCGTGCCCCTGCGCGATGTCGACGCGCGCGATCCGCACGTTGTCGTTTGCGTGCAGCCGGATTGCAGTGGCGGTAACGTTGCCGGTCGTCATGTCGTTCATGTGCGTCCTCCTGTAGCGGTTATCTCAGGCATCACCGGAACGTTGCGCCCCGGCTGCAGTGCCCGCCGCGATCATCGCATCGATGACGGCGTCCGCGTAGCCGGCTTCGCGCAGGAGCTCGCGCGTGTGCTCGCCCAGCAATGGCGCGTGCCGTCGGTACGCGGGTTTCGTGCCCGACCATTCGGAGGGCGTGCGCATCGCCGTCAGGCGCCCTTCCGTCGGGTGTGTCACTTGCTCGAAGAATCCAGTAGCCGCGAGGTGCGGGTCGGCGAACACGTCGGCCAGCGTGTTCATCGGGGAGGCGGGGATGTCGTGCTGCGCGAAGCCCGCCAGCCACTCGGCGGTGGTGCGCTCCTGCATGCGCGAGGCAAGGTAGCCGTACACCGCGTCGATGTTTTCGATGCGCGCAGTGGGCGAGGAGAAGCGCGCGTCTTCAGTGTATTTCTGCGGTTCGCCGAGAAGCGTGAAGAAGCCCTTCCACTGCTTGTCGTTGTAGACCAGCACGCAGACCCAGCCGTCGCGAGTGCGGTACGGCCGGCGTTCCTTCGACAGGGTGCGCGCGTAGCCTTCGCCCGGCAGTGGCGGCACAAATGTGCGGCCGGAGAGGTGCTCGCCGAACAGGGTCTGCACGAGGCTCTCGAACATCGGCACATCCACCCGCTGGCCCTCGCCGGTGCGTTCGCGGCTATAGAGCGCGGCGCAGATCGCATTGACCAGGTGCAGGCCGACCGTGCGGTCCGCGAACACGGCGGGCACGTAGCGCGGCTGGTCTGCACCGGCCATCTGCATCAGCGCGGGCACGCCCGCAGCAGCCTGGATCAGGTCGTCGTAAGCGGGCTTCGCCGCGTACGGCCCCGACTGGCTGTAGCCGAATGCGCCGACGTAGATGATGCGCGGATTTACCGCTGCCACATCCGCGTAGGCGAGCTGCAGCCGCGCCATCGCCTGCGGGCGGATGTTGTACACCAGCACGTCTGCGGTTTTCACCAGTGCAAGCAGTGCCGTGAGGCCGTCCGGGCGCTTCAGGTCGAGCACGATCGAGCGCTTGTTGCGGTTGGCGTTGAGGAACACGTGGCCCATCCCCGGGTGCCGCATCGGGCCTGCGTGCCGCATGATGTCGCCCTCGGGGGATTCGACCTTGACCACGTCGGCGCCGAACTCGCCGAGGATCTGGGTGGCGTACGGCCCCATGACCACCGTGGTCAGGTCGAGGACGCGCACTCCGTCCAATGGCCCGCTCATTGGTTTAGCTTGAGCAGCAGGTCCTGGGTACGCCGCGAGTCGGTCGAGCGCAGCACGCGCGCGGCCAGCGGCCGGATGTCGGCGATGCTGGTCTTCAGCACGCGCTCCTTGATAGTCAGCAGCTGGGTGGGATGCATTGAGAAGTTGCGCAACCCCAACCCGAGCAGCAGGCGCGTCATGCGCGGGTCACCCGCCATCTCTCCGCATACCGCGACCGGCACGCCCGCACGATTGGCGCGCGTGATGGTCTGAGACACCAGGCCGATGACCGCGGGATGCAGTGGGTCGTACAGGTGCGCCACCGCGTCGTCGGTCCGGTCGATTGCGAGGGTGTACTGGATCAGGTCGTTGGTCCCCAGCGACAGAAACCCGAGGCGGCGCATGAACATCGGCAGCGCCAGCGCGGCGGCGGGAATCTCGATCATGCCGCCAACCGGGATGTCACGGTCGTACGGCTGGCCCGCCGCGTCGAGTGAGGCCTTGGCCTCGCGGATCAGCGTCAGCGTCTGGTCGATTTCGTGCGCGTGCGCAAGCATCGGTATCAGCAGGCGGATTTTCCCGAAATGCGAAGCACGCAGAATCGCGCGCAGCTGGACAAGGAACATCTGCGGCTCGGCCAGGCAGTAGCGGATCGCGCGCAGGCCGAGCGCGGGGTTGGGCATGGCGGAATTGTCGCCCGTGCTGTGTCCCTGCAGGGCCTTGTCGGCGCCGATGTCGAGCGTGCGTATGGTCACGGGCTTGCCGTCCATCGCGCGCGTGACGTCGCGATAGGCTTCGAACTGTTCTTCCTCGGTGGGCAGGATCTTGCGGTTCATGAACAGGAACTCGGTGCGAAACAGCCCGATTCCCTGAGCGCCGTTCTCGAGCACTTCCGCCACGTCCTGCGGCAGCTCGATGTTCGCGAACAGCTCCACCGGCACCCCGTCGAGCGTCGCCGCAGGCGTAGTGCGCAGGCGGCGCAGCTTTTTGCGCTCCAGCTGGTGCTGCGACTGCCTGAGCTGGTACTCCGAGAGCACCGTCTCGTCGGGGTCGACGATCAGCACGCCTTGCACCCCGTCGACGATCAGCAGGTCGTTCTCGCGGATCATCTGGCGCGCGTGGTGCAGGCCCACGATCGCCGGGATGTCGAGGCTGCGCGCGAGGATCGCGGTATGCGAGGTGACCCCGCCGACGTCTGTGACGAAGCCGCCGAAGGTGTGCTGCTTGAACAGCAGCATGTCCGCCGGCGACAGGTCGTGCGCGACGACGATCAGGTCGCGCTCGCCCGACAGATCGGGGGCGACGGTTCCCGGCCGGCCGAGCAGCGCCTTCAGCACGCGCTCCACCACCTGGGTGATATCGGCCTTGCGTTCCTTCAGGTAGGGATCCTCAATCGCGTCGAACTGGCCGACGAGGCTCTCCATCTGCTGGATCAGTGCCCATTCGGCGTTGCAGCGGCGCTCGCGGATCAGCGCCTTGGGCGCCGCCGAGAGCGCCGGGTCGTTGAGGATCATCGCGTGAAGGTCGACAAAGGCGCTGAACTCCGCCGGCGCATCAACCGGGATCTGCTTGCCGACCTCGGCGAGTTCGTCGCGCACCATGCCCACCGCGGCATCGAAGCGCGTGACCTCGGCATCGATCCCGACTTCAGCCACTTCGTAGTGCGCAACCTCGAGCCTCGCGCTTGAGACGAGGTGCGCGTGCCCGATCATGATGCCGGTCGATACGCTGTGACCGTGCAGGACGAAGTTCATCGCGCGCAGTCCGTCATCGGCTATTCGCCTTCTCCGAACTTTTTCGCAATCAGGTCCAGGAGCGCCGCCAGCGCGACGTCCGCATCGGCGCCCTCTGCTTCGACCAGGACGGAAGAGCCCTTGCCGGCGGCGAGCATCATGACGCCCATGATGCTCTTGGCGTTTACGCGCCGGCCGTTGCGCGTCAGCCAGATCTCGCACGCGAAGCTGCCCGCGAGCTGGGAAAGCTTCGCCGAGGCGCGCGCGTGCAGGCCGAGCTTGTTGATGATGGGGGCTTCAGCGCTTGGCATAGCAGGGGTCGCTGTTGATGTAAACGACGCCTTCGGTACCGCCGGCGATGGCTTTGTCGCGCACCTTGTCGAGCGTCGCGTCGCGGTGGGCGAGCGAGCGCACCAGCATCGGCAGGGACAGCCCGGACACCGCGTCGACATTCCCCTCGGCGATCAGCTTGGTGGCGACATTACAGGGCGTGGAGCCGTACATGTCGGTCATCACCAGCACGCCGTTGCCGTCATCGAGGCTGTGAAGCAGGCGCCGCGCCTCGGCGAACAGCACA
>JBBQVP010000121.1:0-13109 GCA_038211455.1 Burkholderiales bacterium | reverse complement strand
GATCACCGAATCGAATTCGGACGATATCGTCTACAGCAACTTCTACACCGGCATACTCGGCAACTACCTGAAGGGCAGCATCCGCAACGCGGGCATGGACCCGGACAACCTGCCGCAAAGCGACCCCAGCAAAATGAACTTTGCCACCGGGGAAGGCGCCAGTGCCGCGAAGGCGTGGAAAGACATCTGGGGCTGCGGCCAGGGCATCGGCGCGATCCGCGAAGTCGTTCCTGCGGCCGAGCTCGTGGCGCGCTTCAAGCGAGAATACGCCGAGGCCCGGGCGCGGATCTGCGCCAGCTGAACCGCGCGCAGCGCGAGGCACGGCGCGTCTTCCAATCACCCCCGACCCATCGACCAAGGAGTCCAACGTGACCCAGGAATTGCTCGAAACCATTGAGAACGGCATCGCCACGCTCACCTTGAACCGGCCAGCGGCGCGCAATGCGCTGACCCGCGAGATGATGACAGGGCTCGCCGAGGCCCTGCCACGCCTGGCGGCTGACCCCGCAGTGCGCCTCGTGATCCTTACGGGCGCCGGCGGCGCATTCTGTTCGGGTGGCGATGTGAAGGGTTTTGCCGCGCGCAACGCCGCGGGCGCGGCGGCGGCCGCAGCCACCGCGTCCTTCGACCAGAAGGTGACCGACCTGCGCGCACGCATGGAAACCAGCCGCTGGCTGCACGAGATGCCCAAGCCGACGCTGGCGGTGATCCCGGGCCCGGCGGCAGGCGCAGGACTCTCGCTCGCACTGGCCTGCGACCTGCGCATCGCGGCGGATGACGCAAAACTGACGACGGCGTTTTCGAAGATCGGCCTGTCGGGCGATTTCGGCGGCAGCTATTTCCTCAACCACCTGGTGGGCGCTGCAGTGGCCAGGGAACTGTACTTCACCGGGCGCGTGCTGCGCGGCGAGGAAGCGCAGAAGATCGGCCTGGTCAACCGCGTGGTCCCTGCAGCGCAACTTGCGGAAGCTTCGCGCGCCTGGGCGAACGAACTCGCCGCCCTGCCCACCATCGCGGTGGGCTACATGAAGCGCAACCTCAACACCGGCCTGCGGGGTTCGCTCTCGGACGTGCTCGACGCCGAGTCGATCCACATGATCCGCACGTTCGATACCGAAGACCACAAGGGCGCGGCTGCGGCGTTTGTCGAAAAACGCGCACCAACGTTCGCCGGACGCTGAGGTCCGGCGCGCAAGCCCGATCATTCGTGCAAAGCAGTTCTTAATCGAAGGAGAAGTTACCCATGGCAAGCCATTCGACCGGCGACGGGAGCATCCCACCGCGCGACGCGGCACAGCGTGGACTGAAACGCGTCATGACACTCGGTGGCGCGTACGGCACGCGCAACTACACCGTGAAAGACCTGCGCGACCAGAAAGGCAAGCGGGTGCTGTGCGAGACAGTTCCATTTACCCCCGAGGAGGCCGCGGCCGCCGAGGAGGCCGGAATCGACACCATGAAAGTGCGCTTCGACCCGAAGCGCCCCGAGCCCGCGATGGCGATTCGCAAGGCCGCGCCGAACACCTTCATGTCGTTCTCGGTGCCGCTGGTCGCCGCGGCGACCGCGGACGAAGCGGTGCGCATCGCCTATAGCGCCATGGAACTGGGCGCCGACGCGATCATGTGCCAGTGGTCTCCCCGATTCATCGCCGCGGCCGCCGAAGCCGGCGTGCCGGTGCAGGGCCATGCGGGCCTGGTGCCGAGAAAGAGCACCTGGACCGGCGGCCTGCGCGCGGTCGGCAAGACCCTCGAGGAGGCGCTCTGGATCTATCGCGAGATCAAGCGCTTCGAAGAAGCCGGCGCCTGGGCGGTCGAGGTGGAAGTCATTCCCGCGGCGCTGCTCGCGGAGATCAGCAAGCGCACCAGCCTTCTGACCTCCTCGATCGGCGCGGGAGGCGGTGGCGACATCCAGTTCCTGTTTGCGGAGGACATCCTCGGCAACCACCGGCCGCCTTACCCGCGGCATTCGAAGCAGTACCGTACCCTCTACAAGATGCAGGAGGCGATCCAGGCCGAGCGCATCGCAGGATTCAAGGAGTTCGCGGCAGACGTGCGCTCCGGCGCTTTTCCCGGACCCGAGCATGTCGTCAACGCGCCCGAGGGATTGATCAGCGCATTCGTCGACCAGGCGGAAAAAATAAAATCCAAATCGTAAGTCAAATCACGAAGGTGAAAGCATGAGCGATACACCCGAATACACACCACCCAAGGTCTGGACCTGGGACAAGGCCAGCGGAGGACGGTTTGCGAACATCAACCGCCCGATTGCGGGTGCGACCCATGAGAAAGAACTGCCGGTCGGTCGCCATCCCCTGCAGCTGTATTCCCTGGGCACGCCGAACGGCGTGAAGGTCACGGTGATGCTCGAGGAACTGCTGGCACTGGGCCACACGGGCGCGGAATACGATGCGTGGCTGATCCGGATCCACGAAGGCGACCAGTTCGGCAGCGGCTTCGTGGCGGCAAACCCGAACTCCAAGATCCCGGCCCTGGTCGACCGCAGCGGGCCGGTGCCGGTCCGGGTATTCGAGTCCGGTTCCATCCTCCTGTACCTCGCCGAAAAGTTCGGCGCCTTCCTGCCGACGGATCCCGCCGCGCGCACCGAATGCCTGTCGTGGCTCTTCTGGCAGATGGGCAGCGCGCCGTACCTGGGCGGCGGGTTCGGTCACTTCTACGCCTACGCGCCGACCAAGATCGAATACGCGATCGACCGCTTCACGATGGAGGTCAAGCGCCAGCTTGACGTGCTCGACCGGCGCCTCGCCGACAACCCCTACCTGGCGGGGCCGGACTACACGATCGCCGACATTGCGGTCTGGCCGTGGTATGGCGCGCTCTCCAAGGGCCTGCTCTACGGCGGGGGAGAGTTCCTTCAGGTGCAGGAGTACGCCAACGTGCAGCGCTGGACAGAGCAGGTTGCGGCGCGGCCGGCGGTGAAGCGCGGCCGCATGGTCAACCGTACGCATGGCGACCCGGCCAGCCAGCTGCACGAGCGGCATGACGCCGGGGACTTCGATACCAGGACACAGGACAAGATCGCCCCCTCCGCCTGAAGGTCGGCTTTGGGTAAACTGGCGCCATGCTGATCACCTTCGTCGCCCTGTACCTGACGCTCACCATCGCCATCGGCCTGATCGCCGCGCGCCGGGTCAAGAATTCGACTGACTACCTGATCGCGGGCCGCAGCCTGCCGCTGTACATGAACGTCGCCACCGTGTTCGCGACCTGGTTCGGCGCGGAGACCGTGCTGTCGGTGTCGGCCACCTTCGCCAAGGACGGCCTGCACGGCATCCCGGGCGACCCCTTCGGCGCCTCGCTGTGCCTGGTGCTCGCCGCGCTGCTGTTCGCACGGCTGTTCTACCGCATGAACCTGCTCACCATCGGCGACTTCTACAAGCAGCGCTACGGCAAGCCGGTGGAAGTGCTGACCAGCCTCTCGATCACCGTCAGCTACCTGGGATGGACCTCGGCGCAGATGACCGCGCTCGGCCTGGTGATCTACACGCTATTGGGCGGGGCGCTCGAGCTCAACCAGGCGGTCGTGCTCGGCGCGGGCGTGGTCGTCATCTATACAATCTTCGGCGGAATGTGGTCAGTGGCCTTCACCGACCTGTTCCAGACGGTGGTCATCCTGATCGGCCTTACGCTTGTCGCAGTCCTTGTCGGCGACCTCGCCGGCGGCGCGGACAAAGTCATCCGGCAGGCGGCGGCCGACGGCAAGCTTGTGATGTTTCCGGCAGGTATGGATGCTGCCGGCTGGTGGGCCATGGCCGGCGCATTCTTTGCCTTCGCCTTCGGCTCGATCCCCCAGCAGGACGTGTTCCAGCGCATGACCAGCGCGAAGAACGAAAAAACCGCGGTGCGCGGCACCATCATCGGCGGGCTGATCTACTTCTGCTTCGCGTTCGTGCCGATCTATATCGCCTACGCGGCACTGGTGGCCGACCCCGCGCTCGGCGCCCTGTTCGCCGACAAGGACGCCCGCGTCATCCAGAAGATCCTGCCAGACCTGGTGCTTGGCAAGATGCCGCTCTGGGCGCAGGTGATGTTCTTCGGCGCGCTGCTCTCGGCGATCCTGTCCACCGCCAGCGGCGCGCTGCTCGCGCCCACGGCGCTGTTCACGGAAAACGTGGTGCGACCCTTCGTGCCGCACATGGGCGACCGGCAGATGCTGCTGACGCTGCGCATCATCCTGGTCACGTTCTCTGCAGCAGCCCTGGTGTTCGCAGTCAACAGCACCAGCACGATGTACGAGATGGTGCAGAACGCCTACAACGTGACGCTGACCGGCGCCTTCGTGCCGCTGCTGGCGGGTGCCTACTGGAAGCGCGCCAATACCCAGGGCGCGCTGTTTTCCATCGTGCTGGGCGTGGGCACCTGGCTCACGGCAAACAGCATTGCAGCCGAGGCGATGGTGCCGCCGAACCTCGTCGGGTTCTTCGCCTCGATCATCGGCATGCTGCTGGGGACGCTGGCGCCAACGATCATCCGCAACCACGGCCAATCGATCGCGGCTTCGCTCGCGCATCCCGGGCACTTGCCCGGCCAGCACGGCCATCACTGAACCGGCGACACGCCGCCACAACATCGGGACCCCAACATGAACGATGACATCGATGCAATCCTCGGTTTTTCCCCCGACTACGACGCGGCGATTCCCTACATGCTGCGCACCCGCGAGTACTACAAGGCGATCGGCTACACCACGCCGTACCGCTGGGCACACTACACGAAGGCGCCGTTCACGCCGCTGAACAAGCCGCTCGCGCAGTCGCGCGTGACGCTGGTCACCACGGCAGCGCCCTACCAGCACGACAAGGGCGACCAGGGTCCAGGGGCCGTGTACAACGGCAGCGCGAAGTTCTACACGGTCTACGACGGCGACATCTTGAAGGCGCATGACACGCGCATTTCCCACATCGCCTACGACCGCAATCACACCACGGCGACCGACAGCGGCACCTGGTTTCCGCTGCCCGCGCTGTTGCGCGCGGCGCAGGCCGGCCGGATCGGCGCGGTGGGCCCGCGTTTCTTCGGCGCGCCGACCAACCGCAGCCACCGCACCACGATCGAAACCGACGCGCCGGAGATCCTCGCGCGCTGCCGCGCGGATGCGATCGATGCGGTCGTCATCGTGCCGAACTGCCCCGTCTGCCACCAGACCGCGAGCCTGACCGCCCGCCACCTGGAAGCCAACGGAATTTCCACGGTGGTGATGGGCTGCGCGAGAGACATCGTCGAGCACGCGGCCGTGGCGCGATTGCTGTTCAGCGATTTTCCGCTCGGCAATGGCGCGGGCAAACCGCACGACACGGATTCGCAGGAATTCACGCTCGAACTGGCCTTGCGGCTGCTCGAATCGGCGGTCGGAGCGCAGACTACGCTGCAGTCGCCGTTGCGCTGGTCGGAGGACGGCGAGTGGAAGCTGGACTACCTGAACCTGGAGAGAATCGGCGCCGAGGAACTCGCGCGGCGCCGCGCCGAATTCGACCGCCAGAAAGAACTGGCCAAGGCCAACCTGCCCGGTCGCGCCGCCGCTTGAAAGACGCCCGGGACATGTCGCGACCGTTCGACGGGGTACGCATCCTCGATTTCACGCAGGTGCTCGCAGGGCCGTTTTCGACCTACCAGCTTGCACTGCTCGGCGCCGACGTGATCAAGATCGAGAGGCGCGAAGGCGAGGACATGCGCCGCACGCCGCTGTCGCGCGAGTGGGCCGAGCGCGGCATGGCCTCGGGCTGGATGGCGATCAACGGCAACAAGCGCAGCGTGACGCTCGACCTGCAAAAACCCGAGGCACGCGCGATTGTCGAGCGCATCGCGGCAGGTGCCGACGTCGTGGTGGAGAACTTTCGCCCGGGGGTGATGGACCGGCTGGGTATCGGCTATGCGGTGCTATCAAAAGCGAATCCTCGTCTCGTCTGGTGCTCGATCAGCGGCTACGGCCAGACCGGGCCTGACCGGCTCGAGGCGGGATACGACGGCAAGATCCAGGCGATGTCGGGCATCATGGCCATCACCGGGCATCCGGAATCGGGCCCGGTGCGCGCAGGCTTCGCGGTCTGCGACACGCTCACCGGACTGACCGCCGCATTCGCGATCTCTTCGGCGCTTTTCCAGCGCACGCACACCGGCACTGGGCAGTTCATCGATGTCTCGATGCTGGAGGCGACCCTGGCGATGCTGTCCGGCCAGGTCGCGGATTTCACCGTCGCGGGCCACCGCCAGCAGCAGGCGGGCAACCAGGCGGTGAGCCGGCGCACCACCGCGAACCTGTTCAAGGCAGGCGATGGCCACGTGCTTCTCGCAGTCAACAACGACAAACAGTACCGCTGCCTGATGGAGGCGCTCGGCCGCGCCGACACCTTCGACGACCCGCGCTTTGCCGACTGGTTCCTGCGCAACGAAAACGAGCCCGCGCTGCGCGCGATCATCGAAGAGGCGCTCGCGACTGACACCGCGAAACACTGGGAAGCGCGCCTAAACGCCGCGGGCGCGCCCTGTTCGAGCATCTGGCGCGTCGAGGAAATCATCGACCATCCGCAAGTGGTCGCGCGCGATGTGCTGCAGACGGTCGACAGCGCCTATGGGCCGTTACGCTTCATGGGCAGCGGATTCCAGCTTGCGCATGGCGGCGGGAAGCTCGACACGGTTGCCCCGCCGCTGGGCGCGCACACCGACGAAGTGCTCGGCGAATTCGGCTACGGACCCGCGGAGATCGCGGACCTGCGCGCCGCAGGCGTCGTTTAGGCGCCCTTTACTGTCAGACGCGAGCGCGGGGATCCTTCCTGGCCAGGCGCGCGAGCAGGTAATCGACCTCGGCGCGCGCCGCCGGCGTGAGGCCCGCGCCCGGACGGCGGATCGTGTCGGACGCGATGATCCCGCGGCGCATCATCACGTACTTGCGCACGGCGAGGCCGGGGCCGGGCTGCTGCTCGTAGCGGATCAGCGGCAGGTGCGCATCGAACAGGTCATGCGCCTCGTCGCGCCGTCCGGCATTCGAGAGCCGCACGACATCGACGAGCATGTCGGGGAAGCAGTAGCCCGTATTCGCGCCGTCGGCGCCGCGCTCCATCTCGAAATCGAGGAACAGCGCATTGTTTCCCGTAAGTATGGAGATGTGGCGCATCGACCCCTCCTTCTCCCACGCGCGCAGGGTCGAAATCTTCTCCAGTCCCGGCCAGTCCTCGTGCTTGAGTACCGCGCAGGCGGGATTGTCGGTCACGATGCGACGGATCACGCCGGGCGACATCTGCACCGAGAACGTGAGCGGGTAGTCCTGCAGCACGAACGGCACGTCCGTGCCGATCGCTTCGGAGGCCTGCGCGTAGTACTGGACCACCGCGTCGTCGGTGCGCAGCGTGTGCGGCGGCGCGATCATCACACCGGCCGCGCCAGCGGCCATCACGTCCTGGGTCAGTGCCTTCATTGCGGCAAAGCCCGGCGCCGAGACGCCCACGATGATGGGAAGATTCGCGTGCCGGATCACCCGCTTCACGACATCGACCGATTCCGCATGCGCCATCTTCGCGGCCTCGCCGAGCTGCCCGAGCAGGGTCAGCCCGTCGGCGCCCGCCGCGACGAAAAAATCGGTCATGCGGTCGATCGACGTCTCGTCGACGCGGCCATCGGGATGGAACGGGGTAGGCGCGATCACATACACGCCCCTGGCGCTGGTCTCGAGTTTCAGGGCGGGGTTCCGGTTTGGAGGGTCAGACGGCCAGCGGCGGTGCCAGGTCGGCCGGGGTATCAATGTCGCGGATCACGCCGGGGTCGCCCACCGGGATCTTCACGAGTTCCGCTGCGTGGGCCTGCAGGAGTTGGCGCGCGCCTTCGTCGCCGCGCGCGGCGAGCAGTTCCGCGCGAAAGCGACCCGCGATGCCGACCGGATGCCCGCGGCGCGCGCGGAAATACGGCGCAACCAGCGGCGCGCCGCCGGCCAGCGCATCGCGCACAGCCTCCATCGAACTCGCGCGGATGAACGGCATGTCGGCAAGCGCCACCAGGTAGGCGTCGACCTCCCCCGCCGCTTGCGCAACGCAAGCGAGGCTCGCGCCCATGCCCTCGTCGGCGTTCTCGCAGACCGTGGTCTCAAGGCCCTCGGCGGCCAGCAGGGCCGCGAGCTCCGCAGCACCTGGCCGCAGGACGGCGATGCAGCGCGGCAGCGTCGCGCGCAGCCGGCGCGCAGCCGTCACCGCGATCGGAATACCGGTCAGCAGCGGATGGAGCAGCTTGTTTGAGCCGAAACGCGAGCCCGACCCGGCCGCGAGCAGTACGCCGACGGGTTCGATCAAGAGCCGGACGAGGTCGTGGCTGCCGTTGTGGCGGCCGTTGTGGCGGCCGTGGCGGGGGCGACTTCGCAGGCCGAAGGGTCGAAACGCGACAGTTTTTTCGCCGCCCAGTCGACGCTTTGCACCCCATAGCGCACCGCGGTCATTTCCGCGACGATGGCGAGCGCGATTTCGGGCGGCGTCTTGGAACCGAGGTACAGTCCCACCGGACCGTGCAGGCGGTCGATTTCTTCCTCGGACAGGTCGAATTCGGTCAGCCGGCTGCGGCGCGCGTCGTTGTTCTTTTTCGAGCCGATCGCCCCGACGTAGAACGCGGGCGATTTAAGCGCCTCCATCAGCGCCAGGTCGTCGAGTTTCGGGTCGTGCGTCAGCGCAACGACCGCGCTATGGCCGTCCATGTTCAGCGCGGAGACGACATCGTCGGGCATGCCGCGGTTCACCTCGAGCCCGGGCATGTCCCAGCCGGTGTAGTACTCCTCGCGCGGGTCGACCACCACCACCTGGTAGTCGAGCATGCGTGCCATTTCCGCCAGGTAGCGGGACAGTTGCCCCGCGCCGATCAGGATCAGCCGCCAGCGCGGGCCGTGCACCGTGGTGAGTGCCTTGCCGTCGAATTCCAGCATGTCCGAGCCCTTGCCCGGGGTCAGCGTGACCTTGCCGCTGGCGATATCCAGCCGGCGTGACACGAGCTGCTGCTTGCCGATGGTTTCGAGCAGTTCGGCGACGCCGCTCGCGGCCGAAAGCGGCTCGAGCACGAGTTGCAGCGTGCCACCACAGGGCAGGCCCCAGCGGGTGGCTTCCTCGTTGGACACCCCGTAGGTCGTGACGGCGGGCTTTTCGCTTGCCAGTCCGCCGGATTTGACCTTCTCGATGAGGTCGTCTTCGACACAGCCGCCCGAAACCGAGCCCGAGACCAGGCCGTCGTCCCGGATCACCAGCAGTGCCCCGACCGGGCGGGGCGCCGAGCCCCAGGTTTTGACGATCGTGGCGAGCGTCACGCGGTGGCCCGCGGCCATCCACGCCTTCGCGCTCCTGAGGACTTCGATGTCTACGCTGTCCATGTGCTGCTCCTGAGAATGTCGCGCCGAGGTTAGAGGACCCACCTCGCAGGGTCAAGTCGGTCAGTGCCGATTCCGGACCGGCATCCCCGCCTGTTTCAGGTGGGGGCGGCCCCGGGGAAAAACAAGCGCACGCAGCAACCCTGCCCGCCGCTGCCAGCGCCGATCGCGACCTTGGCGCCATGCGCCACCGCAATCTCGCGCACGATAGCCAGTCCGAGGCCGCTGCCGGTCCCGGTGGTTCCGTCCATGCGGTAGAAACGTTCCAGCACCCGCTCCCGCTCGGCGACGGGAATGCCAGGGCCGTCGTCCTCGACTTCGAGGAAAGTTCCGCCTGTATCCGTCCCTGTCCGGACCGTCACATGCCCGCCCGCGGGCGTGTATTCGATCGCGTTGCCGATCAGGTTGACCAGCAGTTCGCGCAGCAGGAACGCGTCGCCGTGCACCTCGCCCGTTGCAAGGTCGAAGCCCAGATCAATGTCCCGCGCCATCGCGCGGTGCACCCACTCGTCGGCGCAGTCCTCGACCACCTTGCGCAGCGCCACGCGCGCAAACCCCGCGAGACGATACCCGCCGGGCTCGGCGCGCGCCAGCGCGAGCAGCTGGTTGGCCAGCCGCGCGGTGCGTATCGTGGCGCTGTGCACATACTCCAGTTCGGCTCGGCAGGCATCGGGCACCGGCTGCGCCATCGCCAGCTCCGTGTGCGCCTGCAGGCCGGCCAGCGGCGTCCTCAGCTGATGGGCCGCATTGGCAAGGAAACGCTGCTGGTTACGATTGGCCTCGTCCACCTGGCCGAGCAACTCGTTGAGCGCGCTGACCAGCGGCTTCGCCTCGGTCGGCGCCCCGCTCTCGTCGATCGAGTGCAGGTCGCGCGGAGAGCGCTTGTGTATTTCTTCCGACAGGCGCGCTAGAGGCACCAGGCCGCGCGTCACGCCGAACCACACCAGCGCAAGCGTGAGCACCGCGAGCAACGCCTGCGGCAACACGCTTCCGAGCAGGATGTCGCGTGCGAAGCGCTGCCGCTTGACCGTGGTCTCGGCGACGTTGACCGTGCATATGCCTCCGGCGCAGGGAACCAGCAGCACCGTCGCGCGCAGTTGGCGTCCGCCGTAGACCGCGTCATAGGCGATCACGCCCTCAGCAGCGCTGATGTCCGACGGCGGCCGCGGGATGTCCTCGTCACCGGCGATCACCCGTCCCTGCGGGTCGCGCACGACGTAGTAGATCTTGTCGTACTTGTCGGTGCGCAGCACCGCTTCCGCTTCGCTGGGCAGGTCGAACACCGGCATGCCCTTCTGGGTGCGGATGCGCCCCGAAAGCGCAATCGCGCTGTTGACCAGCGCCTGGTCGTAGGCGTCCGCCGCGGGCGCAATGGAGAAGTAGTAGGCCGCGGTGGAGCCCACCGCGAGCATCGCGGCGACCGATGGAATCAGCAGCCTCAGCAGGTTGACGCGGAGGCTGCCTGCCATTACCCGGCCCTGTATTCCTCGAGCATGTAGCCAAAGCCGCGTACCGTGCGTATGTGCACGCCGGCCGGCTCAAGTTTCGCGCGCAGCCGCGACACATAGACCTCGATCGCGTTGAGCGACAACTCCTCGCCCCAATTGGCCATCGCCTGGATGATCGACTCCTTGCTGACGATCTTTTCCACCCGGCCGAGCAGCACCTCAAGCACCGCCCACTCGCGCGCTGCAAGCTCCAGCGGCTCACCCGACAGCGTGGCGCGCCGCGCATTTGTATCGAGCACCAGCGGCCCGTGCACCACGCGCGGCCCGGACTGCGACTGGCCGCGGCGGATCAGGGCACGCACCCGTGCTGCGAGTTCCGGCATCGCAAAGGGCTTTGCCATGTAATCGTCCGCGCCGAGGTCCAGGCCCCGGACGCGGTCGTCCAGTCCATCGCGCGCCGTGAGGATCAGCACCGGCATGGCGTGACCGCCCGCACGGATCCGCCGCAGAACTTCGAATCCGTCGATCCCCGGCAGCCCGACATCCAGGATGACGAGATCGAAAGCCTCCTGCTGCGTGGCCAGCGCGGCGTGCTCTCCGCTTTTCATGACGTCAACGGCATGCCCTTCGGCTTCGAGGATGCGGGAAATTCCCGCGGCGAGGGAAGCGTCGTCTTCGACTATCAGGATGCGCATGAGTGCTTTTTTTGCAGGAAATCAATGAAGGGGCCGGCACAGAAGGAGAATGATATCCCTCCCAGGCTTGCTGCGTCAGCCCAATGTCAGTTTGGTGTCAGTCAAACTCAGCGCCCGGCAATCCTCTTTGCGCGATGTTCGGCAAACAGCGACGCCGCCGACTGGTACCACGCGATCGCTTCGTCGGACATGGCAGGGTCGGGCTTTTCCGGCGTTGCCGAGCCATCACGCGGGTCGGGCTTGACGATGCTCACGCGGCGCCCGGGTCGCAGGATGGCCATCTTGTCGCCGCGCAGGAACCCGAGTTCCTGGTAGGTCGACACGAATGCCCGCTCGCGGCCCGGCTCGAGGTCGAACAAGTCATAGCCGAGAAACTGGCTGTGATAGGAGAAATTCAGCAGGCCGAGCAGCGTAGGCGGGATGTCGATCTGGCTCATCAGGCGCTCCTCCCTGCGCGGCTCGAGGTGGGCAGGGGAGTAGATCAGCATCGGGATCAGGTAGCGGTTGATGGGCACGTCGCTTTTCCCCGCGCTAGAGGCGCAGTGGTCGGCGACGATCACGAATACGGTATCGGCGAACCACGGATGCTTCGAGGCGCGATCGATGAAATCCCCGATCGCCCAGTCGGTGTATTTCACCGCGCCATCGCGGTTGGTCTTCGATGGGATGTCGATGCGGCCTTCTGGATAGGTGTAGGGCCGGTGGTTCGAGGTCGTCATCACGTGGTGGAAGAACGGCCGCCCGCGGCCGTACGACTCGTCCGAGCGCTCGAGCACCATGGTGAACAGGTCTTCGTCGGCGACGCCCCAGATGTTCTCGTGGTGGATCTTTTCCTTGGGAATCCCGGTGCGGTCCTCGACCACGTAGCCGTTCTCCGAAAAGAATGCGCGCATGTTGTCGAAGTAGGCATAGCCGCCGTAGAGATAGCGCACGTCATAGCCTTTCGCTCCAAACACTTCGCCCAGCGTGAACATGCCTTCGTTGTGCGGGCGCTTGACGATCGACTGCCCCGGCGTCGGCGGGTAGGATAGGGTCAGGGCTTCCAGCCCGCGCACCGTGCGCGTGCCAGTGGCGTAGAGCTGCGTGAAAAACAGCGACTGGTCGGCGAGCTTGTCCAGCCGCGGCGTGATTCCCTTCGTATTGCCGAACTTCGCCATGAAGTCGGCCGACAGGCTCTCAACCGAGATCAGCACCACGTTGAGGCGCTTCTCTGCGCCGGCGTAGCGCACGCTGCGGGTGAGGTCGTGCGGACTGGCGCTCGCCAGCTTCGCGTGCGGCGTTTCCAGCTTCGTGCGCAGCAGCGCCCTCGCCTTTTCCGGTTTGAGGCTGGCGTAGTGCGTGACGTAGTCGAGCTCGTTGCGGTAGGCCGCCGAAAAGAACTCGTACAGCCCGTCGCCAGCCAGTTCGTTGGCGAGCGGGTTTGCGGAAAAGTCCCGCTGCGTGCGGTCGACCCAGGCGAATACCAGGAACGGCGCAACGAGCAGCGGCAGCGCCCACACGAGGCGGTGGCGCAAGCGCTCCGCCGGGGCATGCGGTGACAGCGGCGCGAGCAGCGGCCTGCGCAGCGTCCAGACGATGAAGGCGGCGAGTGCGGCGAGTCCCGCGAGGATGCGGCCC
>JBBQVP010000120.1:0-13297 GCA_038211455.1 Burkholderiales bacterium | reverse complement strand
ATCCAGATCTTCAACGTGGGTGCCGAACGCATGCTCGCCACCCAGATCACGCCGGGCTTTGAGGCCCTGGTCTTCAAGGCCTCGCGCGGGATCGAGGATATTTACGAGCTGACCTACATCCGCAAGGACGGCAGCCGTTTTCCGGCGATTGTCTCAGTCACCTCGCTGCGCAACGCGCAGGAGGAAATCATCGGCTACCTGCTGATCGGCACCGACAATACCGCGGGCAAGGAGGACGAGGCGGCGCAGGCGCAGCTCGACCAGCGCCTGCGCGACCAGCAGTTCTACACGCGCTCGCTGATCGAATCGAACATCGACGCGCTGATGACCACAGACCTCCAGGGAATCATCTCGGACGTCAACCAGCAGATGGTCGAGCTCACGGGGAGGACGCGCGACGAGCTGATCGGCGCGCCGTGCAAGAACTTCTTCACCGACCCGGCGCGCGCCCAGGCCGCGATCAAGCGCGTGCTTACCGAAAACAGGGTCAGCGACTACGAGCTGACGGTGAGATCCAGAAGTGGAGTGGAAACCGTGGTGTCCTACAACGCCGCAACGTTCCACGACCGCGACCGCAAGCTGCAGGGCGTGTTCGCCGCGGCGCGCGATGTGACCGAGCGAAAGCGCTTCGAGCGCGCGCTGGAGGAAAAGAACGTCGAGCTCGAACACGCCAGCCGCATGAAATCGGAGTTCCTCGCCACGATGTCCCACGAACTGCGCACGCCGCTGAACGCCATTATCGGCTTCTCGGAGGCCCTCAAGGACAATCTCGTGGGCGAAATGAGCGCAACCCAGCACGAATACATCGCGGACATATTCAACAGCGGCCAGCACCTTCTTTCTCTGATCAACGACATCCTAGACCTGTCGAAGGTCGAGGCAGGGATGATGTCGCTCGAGCTCGAGCCGGTCGACCTGAAGGAGCTGCTGTCCAACAGCCTGACGATTGTCCGCGAGAAGGCGGCGGCCAGGGGAATCAGCGTCGAGATCGGCGCAGACGAGGACTTCGGGGTGACCGCGCTCGACGTGCGAAAGACCAAGCAGATCGTCTACAACCTGCTCTCGAACGCCGTCAAGTTCGGGCCGGAGGGCGTGCGCGTCGGCCTGCGAGCGCGGCGCGTGCCGCGCAGCGCGGTCGGCAAGGTCGAGGGCGACTGGCCGGTGCAGGGGTTCCCGCTCGAGGACAGCGCGTTCGAGGAGTTTATCGAAATCAGCGTGCGCGACGGTGGCATCGGTATTTCGCAACCCAACATGGCGAAGTTGTTCCAGGCATTCAGCCAGGTCGACACCAGCCTCGCACGTAAATTCGAAGGCACGGGCCTGGGCCTTGCGATGGTCAAGCTGATGGCCGAACTGCATGGCGGCACGGTTGCCGTCGCGAGTGCGGAGGGCAAAGGCGCGTGCTTCGTCGTCTGGTTGCCGCTGCGTCTCCCGGAGCAGGCCCAAAGTGCGCCTTCCGGGGCCGGCTTCGTCGCGTCTGCGGCGGCCGTAGGTGAGGAGACGTGCCGGAAGATCACGAGTGTGGTGCTGGTGGTGGACGACAATCCGAGGTCGGTCGAGGTGATCGCGGCATTCCTGCCCGCGCCGGACTACGAGGTGGTCCGCACCTACGGCGGCGAGCAGGCGATCCTCACGGCGCGGCAGGTGCGGCCGGACCTGATCCTGCTCGACCTGATGATGCCCAATGTGAATGGTTTCGATGTCCTCCGGGCGCTGCGGGACGACAGCGAAACGGCCGGCATCCCGGTCCTGGTGCTGACCGCGAGAATGGTCACTTCGCTGGATCGTGAAGTGCTGCAGCGCGAGGCCGGCAAACCGATCCGCATCATCGAAAAGGCCGGATTCAGCCGGACTGCGTTTCTCGCCGAAGTCAGGCGCGCGCTTCGTACAGGCTAAGGGGCTGCGCATGGCAAGGATTCTTGTCGTGGAGGACAACTCCGCGAACATGAAGCTGGTCTCGCTGCTACTGGTCAGGGTTGGCCACGTGCCGCTGTGCGCCGTCGACGCCGAGCTGGGGCTGGCGATGGCGCGCGCCGAACGGCCGGACCTGATACTGATGGACATACAGTTGCCCGGCATGGATGGCCTTGCTGCCACCCGGCTGCTGAAGCAGGATCCCGCCACCGCCGCAATCCCGATCATCGCATTGACCGCAATGGCAATGAAGGAGGACAGGGAAAAAACCCGGGCCGCCGGGTGCGACGCCTATATCGCGAAACCGCTGCGCTACCTGGACCTGTATGCGGCGATCGATACTCTGCTCGCCCGGGGGGCGCCACAACAAGTCTGAGTCAAGGCTTTCGCAGCCGCTATTCCAGTGGGATGCGTCGCTCAATCAGCAAGGTTGTCGGCCACCAGCTCCAGCAGGCTCTCGACGGGCTTTTCCCAGTGCGCATGTCTGGCCCCCATTTCGAGCGTGATGCGGCACTGGCCGCAACTCGTGACGAGGTGCTTGGCGCCGGTAGTCTCCACCTGCTGCTTCTTGATCTCGAACACCTTTTGTCGCAAGGGAGCTGCGCGCGCGTTCGACACCACCCCGCCGCCTCCGCCGCAGCAATAGCCCGTGACACCGTGGTCTTCGAGCTCGATCAGCTCGAAGCCCAGCGCTGTCATTACGCGGCGTGCCGCCGCCTCCAGCCCGCCGCGCCGCACGATCTGACAGGGATCATGGAAGGTCGCGGTCTCACCGATCTTGTTCACGCGGATCTGCTTCGTCGCGATCAATTCGTCCAGGAATTCGGTCATGTGGATAACACGAATGGGAAGAGCCCGGCCATACCATTTGGCTGCCTCCCAGCGCGCCGCACCGTAGGCGTGCCCGCATTCCGGCAGAAGAACCGTATTGGCGCCGATCTTCACTGCGGTGTCGATCAGCGCACGTGTAAGCCTTTCCTGCAACTCGATATCGCCGTTGTTGAAGCCGATGTTCGAAGCGTCGAAGCCCTGCTGGTGCATCGTCCACCTGGCGCCGATGCGGTTGAGGATCTTTGCGGCGGCGGCAAGCGCATTGGTGTGTTCGCCCAATTCCGCCGGCGCGGCCGTCACCAGTATGTCTGCGCTGTCCAGGTCGCAAGGGATCTCCACGCCGTGCTGCGCGGACGCTTCGGCCAGGATATCGGGCAGGTCTTCGCCGGGCGTGGCTGTGCTGCCCCACTGCCGGGCAGTGCGATCCATCAGGGCGAGGCGATCCGGCACCAGCCCGGCCTTGAACATCCCATGGCGAGCTTCCTTTACCAGTTCTGCGATATCGATGCCCATCGGGCAGATCATGGTGCAGCGGCCGCACATGTTGCAGGAGTCGTAGATCAACTCCTGCCAGTTTTCCAGATCGGCAATGCTCGGCTTCCTGACCAGACCCAGCGCACGCACCAGTGGCGCGAACGGGCTGGCTTCGCGCTGGTACGCACGGCGGAAAGGCTCAAGCTTGTGTATCGGCGTGTACTTCGGGTCCTGCGTGGCCACATAGAAGTGGCAAGCTTCGGCGCACAGGCCGCAGTGGACACAGGACTCCAGATGCAACGCAGTGGTGACGCCGAAATCGGACACGAAGCTGCGGATCGCCGCATCGACTCTGGCCTCGTCGCTCTGTTCGCCCTGCCTGTCGAAAGAGGGCGTTTTCCCCTTGGTGGCGCTCATCATGCGACTCCTCGATGATTGGAGCGGATGCCGGTGGCCCCGCGCGAAAAGGCGAACAGGAACGCATGCATCAGCTTGCCAAACGGAAACCAGATCAACAACAGTTCCAGCGAGAGCAAATGCAGGGCCAGGGGGCCGCGATAGAGGGCCCCGTCCCGAGCAAGGATCGTCGCGGATGGCTCAATGACTACCGCCATGCCGGTGATGATCGGGAGGAAAGTGATGGTCCACGTGATCCAGTCATCGGCGGTCGAGATCGTCCGAAGCACCGGATTGGTCAGGCGCATGCCCAGAGCCAGAAGAAGCGAGATAATCGTGGCCGCAGCAGCAATGTACATTGCCATGTCAGGCAGGGCAGGCCAGCTCAGGCCGGAAATCCCGTGGACGAACGCGATATGTGGCGCGTAACCAAAAAACACGACTGCAAGGCCGATATGAAACACGTATCCATTGATCGTGGCGACCCGCGCGGCCTGTGCAAACTGCCTGCGGGGCCACATGCCGCGCAGGATGCCGCGAAATGCGCCGACCCGGTTCGATGGCACACCTTCACGCGCCGGCGAGAGGTCACGCATCGACGGCCGCAGCAATATCTTCGAGATTCGCCACAGTGTGCCCAGCACGAATACGCCGATGGCGAAGGTAAGCGCCGGGCCGCGGGAGAAATCCAGCAAATCCATGGTTAGATCCTCGCTCGTGCTATTGAAGTCGCCGAACTTGGCAGCCGGCCAATGATCTGAACATGGGATTGGGGCCTAGCGCCTGTCAAACAAGGCGGTTCGATAGGTTGGCGCCCGATGGCGCTATCAACCCTGCATCTGCGCAACCTGCTGCGCAAGGTACTGCATGCGCTCCGCGAGAGACCTTAGCAGCAGGGCGCCGAACAGGGGCTTGGCCCTCACCAGCGCAATGAAATCCTTGTGCCCGACGGAAACCAGGGCGCACTGCGACTCGGCGGTTGCGCTTGCAGCGCGCGCCGAGCGGTCCACCAGCGCCATTTCACCGAATATTCCCCCGGGGCCGACCCGTTCGACCACGCGATTGCCGATCGAAATCGCGACATGTCCTTCCATCACAACGTACATCGTCGTCCCGACGGCACCGGCGTTGACGATGACTTTTCCGGGCCCGAACGGGACTGGGGGCTGCCCCCCCAGCTCGCGTACCAGTTCAGCGAGCAGCTTGCGGTCGAGCACGTTGCTTCTCTCCACCGCAGGCGCGTTCGCAAACGAACTCGACGCACCCAATTTCGCGATGCTTTGCCGCAGGCGCTGGCCCATGCTGCTCATCATCATCAGCGCGAACTCGGGCGCTTTCTGCAGGGCAATGTGAAACTGCTTCTCATCGAGCGACAGGACCTTGCAATCGGCTTTTGCCATTGCCGTGGCACTGCGCGGCAGTCCGGCAATGACGGCAAGTTCGCCGAAGATCTCCCCGGCCTTCACGACGCCGAAGAACTTGTTCTTGATCATCAGGCCGACCTCGCCCTCCAGCAGCAGGTACATGCGCGCAGACTTCGAAAACAACCCGCCGGCCTTCTCGTTTTCAAGGAAGATCGGCTTGCCTGCGGGCTTTTGCTCGACGGTGCCGGAGGTGCGGAAGAACTCCAGTGCCAGCGCCGGGCGATAGACCGTGCTCTGCGCTGTGCCTTGAACGGCATCGCGCACGACCGCTTCGGCTCGGTTTGCCTCAGGCGCGGACGGCGTCGGTTTGGAGAAATCCAGTTCGTCGGCCATAGGACGGAATTCTATCTCTTCTGCCAGCCACTCTGCACGAAGCTGCCGTTGGTCAGCTGCGCGGGCGGGGCATAATCCCCCCATGTTGAAGGCAAAATCCGGCTATCCGACTGCGGGCAGAAGTTGAGCGAATACTTTCGGCGTGCCCGCGACGATGTCGCCGGTCTCGTACCAGTCGTCTTCACCGGAGAGCCCGCCGACCAGGCCGCCCGCCTCCTTGATGAGCAGCGCGCCTGCGGCCATGTCCCATTTCGACAGGCCCATTTCCCAGAAGCCGTCGAGCCGTCCGCAGGCAACATAGGACAGGTCGAGCGCCGCGGCGCCGGCACGCCGCACGCCGCTGCAGGTGCTCATCATTTTTCGCATCTGCTTCATGTACAGATCGAGTCGCGTGAGTTCCTTGAACGGGAACCCGGTCCCGATCAGCGCGTCGCGAAGGTGCGCGCACTTGGTCACCCGCACGCGACGGTCGTTGAGGAACGCGCCGCGCCCCTTGGAGCCGGTAAACAGCTCGTTCTTGACCGGGTCGTAGACCACCGCGTGTGCCATCTGGCCGCGATAGCGCACGCCGATCGACACGCAGTACTGTGGAAAGCCGTGGATGAAATTGGTCGTGCCGTCGAGGGGATCAATGATCCAGGTGTATTCGTTTCGCGGGCCGCCCTCGGATTCGCCGGTTTCCTCGGCGAGGATGGCGTGGTCCGGATAAGCCTGCCGGATAATGTCGATGATCGCAGCCTCGGCGGCCTTGTCGACCTCAGTCACGAAATCGTTGGCACGCTTGGACTGCACCTCGAAGCTGCCGTCGAGCGTCGCACGATTGATAATCGAACCTGCGCGCCGTGCCGCCTTGACGGCGGTGTTCAGCATCGGGTGCATGATGTCTTCTTGGGAACGGGAAAGAGCGCGTATTTTAAACCGTCGCCCCCTGTAGGGCGGGACCCTTCGCAGATTTGCTCCAATTCATCATGACCGACATGCCACTCGCGCGCATACGCTTCGTCCTGGTTCGCACCAGCCATCCGGGTAACATTGGTTCTGCGGCGCGCGCCATGAAGAACATGGGCATTGTTTCTCTCGTACTGGTGGCGCCCAAGCGATTTCCCGATCCGGAAGCGAACGCTCTTGCCAGCGGAGCTGACGACGTGCTCGATGGTGCGCGCGTTGTCGCCTCGATTGCCGAGGCTATCGGCGATTGCGTGGCTGCGTACGCACTGTCGGCGCGCGTACGCGAATGGGGTCCTGGAGAACTCAGTGTGCGCGAAGCCGCGGGGGCCGCAGTGCAGGCCGCAGGCGCGGGCCAGATCGCGTTCGTGTTCGGCAACGAGGCTTCGGGCCTGACCAACGAGGAGTTGCTGGCCTGCCAGTTCCATGTCCGCATTCCGACCGACCCGGACTGGAGTTCCCTCAACCTCGCCCAGGCGGCGCAAATCGTTGCCTACGAACTGAGGATGGCCGCGACGGCGGGGGCGCTGTCCAGCGCGCGAGCGGAACCCCAGGCCACCGTCGCCGATCTTGAAGGTTTGTACGCCCACCTCGAGCAGGCTTCGATCGACAGCGGTTTCCTTGATCCGGCCAACCCGGGCCGGTTGCGCGACCGCTGGCGCCGCCTGTTCGCTCGTGCACGGCCGGAACGCGAAGAAATCAACATAATGCGCGGCCTGCTCAGGGCCCTGTTGAAGCGGCGGAACTCTCCCGGTGAATAGTTGACTAAAGCAGTGGGACTTCCTAACATTACCCATATGTTTGCCAGGTTTCGCGAAGACATCCGTGCGGTTTTCGACCGCGATCCCGCTGCGCGCTCCGTCTGGGAGGTGGTCACCTGCTATCCGGGCATGCACGCGCTGTGGATTCATCGGCTGGCCCACCTGCTCTGGGACATGCGGTTGCGCTGGCTTGGGCGCTTCCTGTCACATATTGGCCGGTTTCTGACGGGCATCGAAATCCATCCCGGTGCAACGGTCGGCCGACGCGTATTTATTGACCACGGTATGGGTGTGGTAGTTGGCGAGACGGCCGAAATTGGGGACGATTGCACGCTTTATCATGGGGTTACGCTAGGTGGAACCTCCTGGTCCGGCGGCAAGCGCCATCCCACCTTGGGCAAAGGCGTGGTGATCGGAGCAGGCGGCAAGGTGCTGGGACCGATCTTTGTCGGGGATGGCGCGAAAATCGGCTCCAATGCTGTGGTGGTCAAGGAGGTGCCTGCAGGGGCAACCGTGGTCGGCGTTCCCGGCAGGATCGTACAAGGCGAAGCGGCCGCAGCCGTACGCTTTGCCGCATATGCGGTCGTGCGCGATCAGGACGACCCGTATGCCATGGCGATCAGCAGCCTGGTCGAGCACTCGCACGAACTTGAGCAGACCGTCCAGGCCATGCGTGCCAAACTGGATCGGATCGAAGCCGATCTGGCGGCCAGCGAAACCGCTCGCGACCGACTCAGGGCTGTGAAATAGAAGGGAAATTTACTTGAGTGAGTTTGTCGGGAATTCGCTATACTTGACTGAATAGATTGGGTATCCAGGACATCAGGACATCATATGAGACTCACGACGAAAGGCAGGTTTGCGGTCACCGCCATGGTGGATCTTGCGCTGCGACAGACCGGAGGGCCGGTCACCTTGTCGGCCATCAGCGAGCGCCAGCACATCTCGCTTTCGTATCTGGAGCAGTTGTTCGGGAAGCTGCGCCGGCACAAACTGGTATCCAGCGTACGCGGCCCCGGTGGCGGTTACAACCTGGTCCAGCCGATCAGCAGTGTGTCGGTTGCCGACATCATCCTCGCGGTCGACGAGCCGCTGGATGCTACGCAGTGCGGCGGCAAGGAGAACTGCATCGACGGTGAAAAGCGCTGCATGACCCATGACCTCTGGGCGACGCTGAATACCAAGATGTTCGATTACCTGAGTTCGGTCACCCTGCAGGACCTCGTCGACCACCAGCGCGGCAAGGACGTGACTGTCCTGAAAGATCTGCGCTCCAACGGCAAGCCGGCCGTCGCGCTGTTTGCCTAGAACCGCAGGACAAACCCGGAGCAGCAATGAAGTATCCGATTTACCTCGATTACTCCGCCACGACGCCGGTTGATCCGCGCGTTGCGGCAAAGATGATTCCCTACCTCACGGAGCACTTTGGCAACCCGGCGTCGCGCTCGCATGCGTACGGATGGAAGACGGAGGAGGCCGTGGAAGAAGCGCGCGGGCATGTCGCGGCGCTGCTGGGCGCAGACCCGCGCGAAATCGTCTGGACATCTGGCGCAACGGAAGGCAATAACCTCGCGATCAAGGGCGCCGCACAGTTCTACAAGACGAAAGGTAAGCACCTTGTCACCCAGAAGACCGAGCACAAGGCGACGCTGGACACGATGCGCGAACTGGAGCGCCAGGGGTTCGAGTGCACCTACCTGGACGTCGGGGAAAACGGCCTGGTCGACATCGGGAAATTCAACGCAGCGATCCGTCCCGACACGATCCTTGCTTCGATCATGATGGTGAACAACGAGATCGGCGTGATCCAGCCGATCTCCGAACTGGGCGATATCTGCCGTTCGAAGGGCATCATCCTGCACTGCGATGCGGTGCAGGCGGCAGGCAAGCTGGAGATCGACTTGTCTAAACTCAAGGTCGACCTGATGACCGTCACCGCGCACAAGATGTACGGCCCCAAGGGTGTCGGCGCCCTGTATATCCGTCGCAAACCGCGCGTGCGCATAGAGGCGCAGATCCATGGTGGCGGCCACGAGCGCGGATTCCGCTCGGGCACGCTGGCCACTCACCAGATTGTCGGCATGGGGGAGGCTGCGCGCATCGCAAAGGCCGAAATGGCATCTGACAACGAACGTATCCGTATGCTGCGTGACCGGCTCTGGACCGGCCTCTCCGCGATGGAAGCCGTGGTGCTGAACGGCGACCTCGAGCAGCGCATCCCGGGGAACCTCAACGTCAGCTTCAACTATGTGGAAGGGGAGTCCCTCCTGATGGCGATCAAGGACATTGCGGTGTCCTCCGGGTCTGCGTGCACTTCGGCGTCGCTGGAGCCATCCTACGTGCTGCGCGCACTGGGCCGTTCCGACGAGCTGGCTCACTCATCGATCCGCTTCACGCTGGGAAAATTCACGACAGCGGACGAGATCGACTTCACGGTCGACCTGGTCAAGTCGAAGGTGGCGAAATTGCGCGAGCTCTCCCCGTTGTGGGAGATGTACAAGGACGGTGTTGACCTCAACACGGTCCAGTGGGCAGCCCACTAACGAATTCGAATCAGGAGCAAACCATGGCATACAGCGACAAAGTCATCGACCACTATGAGAATCCACGTAACGTCGGCTCGTTTGAAAAGGGCGACGAGTCCGTCGGCACCGGCATGGTCGGCGCGCCGGCCTGTGGTGACGTGATGAAACTCCAGATCAAGGTGGGCGCGGACGGCACTATCCAGGACGCGCGTTTCAAGACCTACGGCTGCGGTTCGGCAATTGCCTCGTCCTCACTGATCACGGAATGGGTCAAGGGCAAGACGCTTGACGAGGCGGTGGGCATCAAGAACACCCAGATCGCCGCGGAACTTGCGCTCCCGCCGGTGAAGATTCACTGCTCGATCCTGGCGGAAGACGCGATCAAGGCGGCGGTTGCGGATTACAAGCAAAAGCACCGCGTCGCGGACGCCGTGGAAAAGCAGGCCGCCGCGGCCTAGTCCCAGCCCCTACATTCAACACATAGCTGAAACATATGGCGATTACACTGACCGAGAAGGCTGCGAACCACGTGGCGGGTTTCCTGACGAAGCGCGGCAAGGGCGTCGGGCTTCGCCTGGGTGTGCGCACGACGGGTTGCTCGGGAATGGCCTACAAGCTGGAGTTCGCGGATGAGGCGAATGCCGACGACGTGCTGTTCGACAGCCATGGTGTCAAGGTGCTGGTCGATCCCAAGAGCCTGCCGTATATTGATGGTACAGAGCTCGACTACACCCGCGAGGGGCTGAACGAAGGATTCAAGTTCCGTAACCCGAATGTAAAGGACGAGTGCGGCTGCGGCGAAAGCTTCAACGTATAGGTCATTGGTTGCACGACCCTCGCGTGGCCGGCCGACAGGCGGCATGCGTCTGCGGAGGCACGTGGGAGGTCTGTGCACCGGTCGAGTTTGCGGGAGACTCGTCTCCCGGAGCAACGGGGGCGAAAGCCCCTTTTCGCATTCTTATGACACTGAATATCGCGCAGGACCACTTTTCGCTGTTCGGACTGCCCAGCGCCTACATGCTGGACGCGGTAGCGCTAGAGCGCGCCTATCGCGAGATCCAGGCACGCATCCATCCCGACCGCTTCGTGAATGCGGGTGAAGCGGAAAAGCGCGCCTCGATGCAGTGGACGACCCGCGTTAACGAGGCCTACCGGACGCTGCGCGATCCAGTGCTGCGCGCAAAGTACCTCCTCGAGCAGGCGGGGCTGGACGTGGGGTTCGAGTCCAACACCGCCATGCCACCGGCTTTCCTGATGCGCCAGATGGAATTGCGCGAGGCGCTCGACGATGCCAAGGACGACGCGGCGCTTGAGGCACTCGAAGCGCAATTGCTGAAGGATCGGCAGCGGCTGGAGACGATCCTCGCCACCAAGATCGATGTCGAGCACGACCTGCCTGCGGCAGTCGGCGTGGTGCGCGAACTGCAGTTCCTGGCGCGCTTCGGCGAAGACATCGGCACCGCTTACGAATCCATGGAGCGCTAGTGGCACTGCTGCAGATTTCCGAGCCTGGCGAATCGAGCGCGCCACACGAGCACCGCCTGGCGGTAGGCATCGACCTGGGCACGACAAACTCGCTGGTCGCCACTGTGCGCAGCGGAAGCGCGGTCTGCCTGGCCGACGAGATCGGCCACGCCCTTCTGCCCTCGGTGGTGCGGTACTTCCCCGACGGGCGTGTCGAGACCGGGTATGCCGCTCAGGAGGCGCAGTCCGAGGACCCGAAGAACACCATCCTCTCGGTCAAGCGCTACATGGGTCGCGGTCTCAAGGATGTGGTTCACATTGAAAACGCGCCGTACGATTTTGTCGACGCTCCGGGCATGGTGCAGTTGCGTACCTGCGCCGGCACCAGGAGCCCGGTCGAAGTTTCCGCGGAGGTCCTCAAGGTGCTGCGCGCACGCGCCGAGGCTTCAGTGGGCGGAGAGCTGGTTGGCGCAGTGATCACGGTGCCGGCGTATTTCGACGATGCGCAGCGCCAGGCGACGAAGGACGCGGCGCAGCTGGCGGGACTGAACGTGCTGCGCCTGCTGAACGAGCCGACTGCCGCCGCGATCGCCTACGGGCTGGAGAATGCCTCGGAGGGGATCTACGCCGTGTTCGACCTGGGCGGCGGAACGTTCGATATTTCGATATTGAAGCTCTCCAAGGGCGTGTTCGAGGTGTTGTCCACCAACGGCGACGCGGCGCTGGGCGGGGACGACTTCGACCACCGCGTGTTCTGCTGGATGCTGGAGCAGGCGAAGTTCCCGCCGCTTTCCGCGCAGGACACCCGGCTGCTGCTTACCAAGGCGCGCGAGGCGAAGGAAGCGCTGACCCTGCACTCGAGGGCGAGGATCACCGCGCGTCTCGGTTCGGGCGATGTGATCGAGGCGACGCTGACAAGCGAGATTTTTTCAGCGATCACCAGGACGCTGGTCGACAAGACGCTGGGGCCGGTGCGCAGGGCGCTGCGCGACGCTGGTCTCGGCGTGGAGGATGTAAAGGGTGTAGTCATGGTCGGCGGGTCGACGCGTATGCCTGAGATCCAGCGCGCGGCCGCCGCGTTCTTCAGGCGCGACCCGCTCAACAACCTCGACCCGGACAAGGTTGTGGCGCTTGGCGCGGCGATGCAGGCAAACGTGCTGGCCGGTAACAAGGCCACGGGTGAAGACTGGCTGCTGCTCGACGTGATCCCGCTGTCGCTTGGCATCGAGACCATGGGCGGCCTGGTCGAGCGCGTGATCCCGCGAAATTCGACCATCCCGGTGGCACGCGCGCAGGAGTTCACGACCTACAAGGAAGGCCAGTCGGCGATGAGCTTCCATGTGGTCCAGGGCGAGCGTGAGCTCGTCTCCGATTCGCGCTCGCTCGCGCGTTTCGAATTGCGCGACATACCGCCGATGGCGGCCGGTGCTGCCCGCATCCGTGTGACCTTCCAGGTCGATGCCGATGGCCTGTTGTCGGTCGCAGCACGGGAGGCAACCACGGGCGTGGAAGCCACGGTTGCCGTGAAGCCGTCCTACGGTCTGGCGAACGAAGATATCTCCCGTATGCTGAAGGATTCCTTCGAACATGCCCGCGAGGACATGCACGCGCGCGCGTTGCAGGAGGCGAGAGTGGACGCCGGGCGACTGCTCGAGGCTGTGCGCGCTGCGCTTGCGGCAGACGCTGCGCTACTGTCGCCGGAGGAGCGCGTCGACATCGACTGCCGGGTGCAGGCGTTGACCGAAAGCGTGCGAGGCCAGGACCATCGCGCGATCAAATCTTCGGCTGATGCACTGAATCGCGTGACCGAGGAGTTCGCCGCGCGCCGCATGGACAACAGCGTTCGCAGCGCACTCACCGGCCGGAAAATAGCAAACCTGAAAGTCTAGGGAAGGGTGGGGGAACTGCAGGGTTCCCTGTGAAAAGACATGCCGAAACTGACGATACTGCCGCACCCGAGCCTCTGCCCGCAGGGCTCTGAATTCAATGTCGAGAAGGGCCAGTCCATCTGCGATGCATTGTTGACCCATGGCATTGCGATCGAGCATGCCTGTGAAAAATCCTGTGCCTGCACCACCTGCCATGTCGTGGTGCGCGAAGGCGGAGAATCGCTTGCAGAAGCCACGGAATCGGAAGAGGACATGCTCGACAAGGCCTGGGGGCTGGAGGCGCAGTCGCGTCTGTCCTGCCAGGCTCTGGTCGAGGACGCCGACCTGGTCATCGAGATCCC
>JBBQVP010000119.1:0-13480 GCA_038211455.1 Burkholderiales bacterium | reverse complement strand
CCGGGCCCGGGCTCGGCGAGCACGAACGGGCCGTTGGCGTCGTTGCCGAAGGCCTTGCCGAAGCCGAGGTTGCCGTAGCCCGTGGCGCCGGCGTGGATCACGGCCTTGACCTGAAAGTTCTGCTCGCGCGCCTGGCGCCAGAAGAGGATCGCGTCCTGGTCGCGCGCGATGTGATGCTGGTTGTCAGGGTTTGCGGCCTTGAGCTTGAGAATGACCGGCGTGAGGTCATTGGTGGTGAATGTGTAGTACTCGGGGCCGACTTCCTGCATGCCGAACTCTTTCTTGGCGCGCTCGCGCGCCGCTTCGGTCACGCTCTGGCCGTAGGAAGAATCCTCGGCAAGGAAAGCAATCTTCAGTTCGCTCGGCTTCTTGCCCAGCTTGGCCGCGAGGTACTTGGCCGTGAACTCGATGTTGTACCAGCCGAAGCCGGCGCCATCGATCTCGGTGCGGAAGGCCGTCTTGAGGCCGCGCTTGGAGAAGCGCGGATCGACGCAGGAGGTTTCCCAGTAAATGACATTCTGGCGCGCGGCTGCCTCGGACGCTGCGCCGCAAAGGATAGACGAAAAGGTGCCGGTGATGATCTTGACACCCTCGCGGGTGGCGAGGCGCGCGGCCTCGGAGGCCGCTGCGGTCGGGTCGGTGGCGTCGCCGGTGACGAGGACGAGCTTCTTGCCCATCACCCCGCCGAATTTCGTGTTGATGAGGTCGCGCATGACCTCGTATCCTTCGAGGTGCAGCTTGCCCTGCGTGGCGAGGTTTCCGGTGAGCGGCTCGAGGACCCCAAGCTTGTATTCGCCCTGCAGCGGCGCCTGCGCGATGGCGGTGCCGAGTGTCGTGGTCAGCAGCAAGCTGGCAAATGCAACTCCAAAGCCTATCCTGTTCCGGTTCTTCATGGCCCGACCCTCCCGAGGTTGACGGCCCGTCAATGTTGCACGCAGCCGACGATGGACGCGATGCGCAGCGCGGTATGATGAGGATACCGGCTAATACCGGGACGGGCAACACACCGGACAGTCGATGCTCGTAGGGCGGCGCTCTGATATTCAGCAAACTCGCCGATGGCAAGCCTCGTTTTCCAATGCTGAGAATTAACTAAGCCACCACGCACATAGGGAAGTCGCAGAATTTTAGATTCTGGCTATGGGAAGTTGCGGCTTGAATCTGCAGGTAGACCCCCCCCGCCTCAACTACGCTCGACGATGCGCTCGAGTCTCCTGCTCAGGGCCCACGAAAGCACGAGGAACGCTACCAACATGGCCAGGCCAATGCCAGAGGATGCATCGTTCATCAGCTTCTCCGAAACCTGGCCAAGCGCATGGCCCGCCGAAAGAATGACCCCCGACCAAAGGCCGGCTGCGACGAAATTAAACGCAAGGAACGTGGACCAGGGCAATCGCGACATGCCGTAGGCGAAACCGGCGACGCTGCGCATGCCGTGCGGATAGCGATGGAACAGGATCAGCCAGACATAGTAGCGATCCACCAGCCGGACCACGATCTGGCTGGTGCGGTAAAGCCGTGGAAAAGGCGTGAGCCAATGGTTGCCGAAACGCCGTCCGATCCAGAAGCGGACCGCATCGCCAGCAAAACTGCCGGCCCAGACGATGGCAATGAGCGTGCCAAGCCCCAGTGCGCCTGAACCGGAGGCATACCCGGCGAAAAGCGTAAACAGCAGGCTATGCGAGGCAGCGAGCGCGAAGATCATGCCGTAGGCCGCATCGCCGTGCTGGCGCAACAGTTCAAGGAACGAGGCCAGGTCGGTCGGGAAGGACAATTGCGAATCCCAGGATCCAAAGCGCCGATCATAGCCAATCTGGGCGGCCCCGACGCAAAGCGAACGCACGCATATCCGACTCCGACCCGATACGACTCCGACCCGATATACCCTCCCGCGCTCTGCGCTTGCGAAGCAATTGATCAGCTGACAAGTCGAATCGTATGGCATCGGCAGGCGATTACTTCCGGTCCTGATGCTTCAAGCCAGGAGCCTGTGCTCAATCCAGCATACGTGGCGACTCGTATCCGGGCACCATCGGCCACCCGTATCGCTTCGGCCTAACCTGTCACGCATCGAGACACGCGCACGCCCGGACGCGGTCTACACGCTCTACAATGTGTATCCACCAGGGAGGACGCAATGGACCAGAACGCAATTCGATGGAGCTCCCTGCGGCGCCTGCTGACCGCGGTGGCGCTATGCGGTTCCGCAGGGCTGGCTTGCGCGCAGTCTTGGCCCGAAAAGCCGATCAGAATCATCGTTTCCTACGCACCGGGCGGCGTTACAGACACTGTGGCCCGGGCCGTCGCACAGCCGTTGGGCGACGCACTTGGCCAGTCGGTCATCGTCGAGAATCGGCCAGGCGCTTCCGGGGTAATCGGCACTGAATTTGTCGCCAAATCGCCGCCAGACGGGTACACGCTGCTCCTGTTCGTGGATAGCAACACGATGCTGCCCACCGCGATCAAGGGATTGCAGCACGATCCTGTTAAGAATTTCGCGCAGATAAGCTTGCTTGGCCGTGGCTCCCTGGTTCTTGTCGTGCATCCATCGTTCCCGGCGAACACCCTTCAGAACCTCGTCCAGTATGGCAAGCAACATCCGAACGAGCTTTCGTACGCGATACCGGGCAGAAGCGGTCCGCAGCATCTGGCGTTCGAGAGCATCAAGGCCCTGAGTGGATTCAGCGCGGAACCCATCCCTTACAAGGGCGGCGGCCAGGCGATCGTCGACGTAGTCGCGGGCCAGGTGAAGGTCGCCATGCTGGGCATGGCGCCGGCACTGCCACATATCAGGTCCGGCAAGCTCCGGGCGATCGCGGTTACCGGGCGCGAGCGTGCTCAGGCCTTGCCCGACGTTCCGACAGTGGCGGAATCCGGGTTTCCCGGCTTCGAGGTAGCCCAATGGCAGGGGCTGGTCGCACCGGCCGGCACGCCGCCTGCCACAATCGCGCGGTTGCACACTGAACTCCTGCGCATCATGCGCATGCCCGCAATCGTCGCACGGCTGGCTTTCATCGGCATGGACAATGCCAGCAGCCCTACACCTGAGGATTTCACGCAATTGGTGCAAAAGGAAACGAATCGCTGGCCGGCGCTTTTCAAAGCGGCTGGCATCCACCCGGAATGACACGCGGAGGCAACGAACCTTGAATATCCTTTTCATTACCTCGGACCAGCAGCGCGCGGACTGTTACGGCTTCGAGGGACGCAAAGTGAAAACGCCGCATCTCGACCTGCTCGCCCGCGAAGGCACGCGTTTCTCCGCGTGCATCACGCCAAACATGGTTTGCCAGCCGTCGCGCGCATCGATCCTCACGGGCCTGCTGCCGGCCACGCACGGCGTGTCGGATAACGGCATCGAGCTGCCCGACGCGACAGGCGAAGGCGGCTTTGCGGGCGCCTTCTCAAAAGCGGGCTACCGCACCGGCTACATCGGCAAGGCGCACTTCAAGACCGCGCACACCTTCACGCCGACCGGCACGCCTGAGTGCCGCGATTCGCCCCAGCCGCAGGACTGGAACGGCCCCTACATGGGCTTCGAGCACGTTGAGTTGATGGTCGAGGGACACAACACACGGCCGCCGCTGAAGCCGCCATTCGGGCAGCATTACGAGCGCTGGTACTACGCCGACGGCCGGGGTGAGGAGAAGAACCGCCTGCACGCGACGCGCCTGCCGCCGCTCACGGACGCCGCGCAGACCTGGCACTCGGCACTGCCGGTGGTATGGCACAACTCGACCTGGATCGGCAACCGCACCATCGAGTACATGAGAGCGCATCGCGCCGAGAATTTCTGCATCTGGGCATCGTTCCCCGATCCGCACCATCCGTTCGATTGCCCGGAGCCATGGAGCCGCCTGCATCACCCGGATGAGGTCGACCTGCCAGAACACCGCACGATGGACCTCGAGCGGCGCCCATGGTGGCATAAGGCCAGCCTTTACGGCACGCCAAAGATGGCGAACGAGGAGCTGCGCACGTTTCGCGAGAAGAATTCGCGCACGCCGGTGCAGACCGACCAGCAGCTGCGCGAGCTGATCGCCAACTACTACGGCATGATCTCGCTCGTCGACCACAACGTCGGCCGGATCCTCGCCGCACTCGACGAACTGGGCATCGCAGACAATACCCTCGTGGTCTACTCGACCGACCACGGCGACTGGCTCGGCGACCACGGCCTGATCCTGAAGGGGCCGATGGCCTACGAGGGACTGCTGCGCGTCGGCCTGCTCGCGCGCGGTCCGGGCGTGCCGGCCGGAAAGGTGGTCGCGGATCCCGTATCCACGCTCGATCTTTCGGCGACGTTTGCCGACTACGCGGGCGTTTCGCTTTCCGACGCGCGCCACAGCCGCAGTCTGAAGCCGTTGATCGAGGCCGGCGCGACGCGCGATTTCGCCTACAGCGAGTGGGACCTGCGCGCTTCGCGCTGCGGCGTCGACCTGTGGCTGCGAACGGTGCGCACGAAGACCCACAAGCTCACGCTCGAGACCAACTCCGGCGCGGGCGAGCTCCACGATCTCGCGAACGATCCGCAGGAAATGGACAATCGCTTTGACGATCCCGGCAAGAAGGCGGTGCGCCGGGAGCTGGAGGACATGATCGCGAGCCGCCCGAAGGATCAGGTCGCGCCGCTCCCGCAGATCGGCATGGCCTGAAGACTGCCCGGAACCGCCAACCCGCAACCGTCCCGGGCTGTCGGGACGCGGAATGGACATTGTTGTGTCTCGTGAAATCGAGCCGGAACCTCCGGCCACGCCCGCCATGATGGAGAAAACAGTCCGCGAGCCCACGCCTGTCCGGGCGGCGCGCCGCTGAAGGGCGCCGACCGGTATGTAGAAATCGGTTCACCTGGACCGGATCCGGCACTGGTTCGAATAGCCAACGGCTCCTATCCTGCGACGCACATATGCCGCTGAACATCCTTCTTATTGCAGATTCCCGGCAACCCGGATGCTTCGGTCGTGGTCGGCGGCCTGGCGATATCGACCTCACGCAAACCCAAGGAGAAGACCATGCAAGTGATTGATCGGCGTACGGCGTTGCTATGGGGCGCCTGCCTGTGCGCACCCAAGACCTGGGCCCAATCGACGCGATGGCCCCAGCACTCCCTGAAGATCGTTGTCCCCTACCCACCGGGTGGGCAGTCCGACCTCGTGTCGCGCTTCATTTCCGCAGCGATCGCGCCGTGGCTCGGGCAACCCTGCATCGTGGAGAACCGGCCAGGGGCGCAAGGCATTGTCGGCACCGCGGCCGTCGCCGCAATGGCCGCGGACGGCCACACAGTTCTCTACGGCAACATTTCCACCATGGCCATCAATCCACACGTCTACGCCAAGCTGCCCTACCGGCCGTTGACGGATTTCGTGCCGGTGGTTCAGCTTGGCGCCAACGCGCTGTGTCTAGTGGTACGCGCCGATTCGCCTATCCAGACGCTTGCGCAGTTTCTGACCGCTGTGCGCGCCAGCGGCGGAAAGATGGCCTACGCTTCGAACGGGCTGGGCTCGGCCGGACACCTCTACGGCGAGATGCTGAAACAAGGCGCTGCCCTCGACTTGCTGCATGTGCCTTACCAGGGCGGGGCGCCGGCCACGCTGGCCGTGCTGTCGGGGCAGGTGCAGGCCGGCATCAGCGACTTCGGCATCTACGGGCCGCACCTGAAAGCCGGCAAGCTTCGTGGCCTCGCTGTCACCGGGCCGACGCGGTGGCGCTTGTTCGACGACATCCCGACATTCAGCGAACTGGGCTTTCCCCTCGACATGGCGGGCTGGAATGGGCTGTTCATGCATGCCAGGACGGCGGCTGCCGATGTATCCGCGTTGCATGCCATGGTGAATCGGGTCATTGCCACACCCGAGGGGCGGACGCAGATGATGGCCATGGGCCTGGACGCCACTGCGCTAAGTCAAACGGCGTTCGCCGAGATCGTCAGGAACGACACCGACAGATGGGGGCAGGTGATTCGCAAGGCCGGCTTGCGACTGGAGCAGTGAAGGCAGCACGCGCGGGGCGACGCCGGCGTTGGTGTTGCTGGGCCCCTGCGCACGGGTCCGTGGTGCCATGCCGGGCCGCGCGCCGCTGCGGTATGACAGGATCGGTTCACCTGGCCCGAATTCGGCAATGGCGGGAATAACCCCACTCAACTTATCCTTGCGGAAATTCAGAGACAGACGATGACACCAAACATACTGTTGATCACCTCGGACCAGCACCGCGCCGACTGCTTCGGATTCGAGAACCCTCAGATCCTAACCCCGCACCTGAACGACATGGCGGACGAGGGTTCACGCTTCTCCGCTTGCATCACGCCGAACCTGGTCTGCCAGCCTTCGCGTGCTTCGATCCTGACTGGGCTGCTTCCGCTGACGCATGGGGTGTACGACAACGGGGTCGACCTCGATCCGGCGTTCGGGCAGGCGGGCTTTGCCGGCCGACTGCAGGCCAGCGGATATCGCACGGCATTCATCGGGAAGGCGCATTTCTCATCGAAGAACACGTTCGAACCAACCGGCACGCCCGAATGTCGCTTCAGCACCGCGATGTACGACGCGGGCTGGGCCGGGCCGTACATGGGGTTCGAGCATGTCGAACTGGCCAACCTTGGCAAGATGTATCCGCAGAGGGAGATCAGTTCGGCCGCCGTCGGGCATTGGGAGCGATGGCTGTCCGGTCGCGGCAAGGAGGGTGAGGCACATCGAAGATGGAAGTCGCGTACGGAAGAGGGTACGGGTGCCGCGCAGACCTGGAAGTCGGGGCTGCCGGCCGCCTGGCACAACACCACATGGACGGCCGACCGGGCCCTGCATTGGCTGGCGCAGAACGAGAACTCGGACGCCCCCTTCTGCCTGTGGGTGTCGTTCGCGGACCCGCATCACCCGTTCGACTGCCCTGCGCCCTGGAATCAGCTGTACGACCCAAGCGCGCTTACCCTGCCAAAGCACCGCACCCTTGACCTCGATCGGCGCCCATGGTGGCACCGGGCTTCGCTGGAGGGCGAGCCGGCTATTTCCGATCCGCACATGCGCAAATTCCGATCGGCCACTTCCCGCGTGCCCGTGCAAACCGACGCGCAACTGGCGGAGATGACCGCGAACTACTACGGAATGATCTCGCAGATCGACCATCAGGTGGGTCGGCTGCTGGGCGCCCTGGACGCGACCGGCCGGCGCCGCGACACCCTGGTGATCTTCACGACCGATCACGGCGAGATGCTCGGCAACCATGGGCTCTACCTGAAAGGTCCGACCCCTTACGAAGACCTGCTCCGTGTGCAACTCATCATGGTTGGACCGGGTGTGCGGAGCGGTCAGGTGGTCGATGACCCGGTCTCCACCCTGGACCTCGCACCAACGTTCCTCGAGCTGGCAGGCGCAGAAATACCTGCGACCATGCAGGGAACCAGCCTGAATCGCCTGGCTGCGGGTAAAGCGGAACCCCGCGAGGCAGCGTACAGCGAATGGCACCTGCACCCATCGCGTTGCGGCGTCGCGTTGCACTTACGGACGGTTCGAACACGTCGCTACAAGTGCACCTTCGAGCTGATCTCCGGCGCAGGCGAGTTGTACGACCTGCAGGAGGACCCGGGCGAGATGGTGAATCTGTTCGAGGATCCGGCGCATGCCGGAATTCGAGCGCAGCTCCATCAGCTCATGACCGCGCGACCGGGCAGCATCAGGACCAGTTTGAGCGAGCCAATCGGCATGTCCTGAAACAGGCCGGCCCTCTGCCTCATTTTAGAATTCCAGGGACGGAGAAGATACGAAGCGAAGAGACTTCGTCAGTGCAGGTGCTGCCGAGTTCGGGCTGGCCGCGGCGCCATCGGCATTCCCCCAGAATGCGTGGCCTCAGCGTCCGGTGCGCATCCTGGTGCCCACCGCGGTGGGCGGCGCGACCGACATCGTGGGCAGGCTGCTCACGGGCACCGCCTTGGAGTCATTGGGGCAGATGCTCGTAGTCGACAACAAGACCGGGGCGGCGCAAGCCATCGTCGATCGCAGCCATGCCTCGACGCTAGAGCTCGGCAACTGTGAGTGTATTCATAGGTTACCTGGATCGGTATTGATCGCAGTACTAACAATAGACAATTTAGTACCCTTTGTACCAACTGCGTGCAAGACCTGTTACCCGGCCCGCCGTCCACAATCAGCGCGGCAGGTGCGATGGTGCGGCAGGCGCGATGGCGCGGTGGCCGGCTGATGACTTTGAATTGGCTTAAACGCCCAGCAACCGCACGCGCACCCACCCGCTGACCCGGTCGAACACGATCACCATAGCAATGATCGCCATCAGCAGCGTCGCCAGTCTCCCCCACTGGAACAGGGCAATTGCTTCGGACACCAGCAGCCCCAACCCGCCCGCCCCGATCAACCCCAGTACCGTCGAATCCCGGACGTTGAATTCCCAGATGTAGAAATGGATCGACAGTAACCGCGGCAGCATGGTGCGCCCGAGCGCATGCACCAGTGTCTGCATGCGCGAAAGCCCGAGCGCGAGGCCCGATTCGATCAGGCGGGCGTCGATGGTCTCGACGGATTCGGCATAGAGCTTGCCGTACGTCCCGAAGGAATGCAGCGCGATCGCGAGGATCCCCGCCATGGGCCCCAGGCCGATGATGCCAACCAGGATCAAGCCGAAGACCAACGTGTGGATCGAGCGCGCCACATCCAGGACGAATCGGCCAGGCCGCGCAAGCCAGGGCGGCGCCTGCATGTTGCGCGCCGACACCAGGCCGAAAGGCAGTGCCAGCAGCGCCGCGATCAGCGAGCCAAGGGTCGCGATCTTGAACGTCGTCCAGACCGCACGCGCCACGGCTGCGAGGAACGCCGCTTCGGTCTTACGCCGGTTCTCGACGCGCAGCACGCGTCCGTCGTCGCTGCGGAACTCGCGGACCGGCTCGCCGAACCAGAGCGCGAGGAAGCTGGGCTGGCTCAGCTCGGCCGCGGTCTTCTTCAGGTTTTCCCAGGGGCGCCGACCGAGCGATAAATCCCCGTCTGCGACCAGCGTGCCGATGCTGAATGCCACCAGCACGGCATACAGCGCCAGCAAGCCACCAAGGCGGCGCGGTGTCCTTTCGGTCCGGCCAGCCACCCGCTATTGAACCTGCATCATTTGGCCCCGAGCCGTCCTGTCGCCAGGCCCGCGTCGCGGATCGGCTTGTAGTACGCGTTGTCCTTAGATACGAAGCCTGTATACCGGGCTGGCAGAAGCTTTGGGTTGTCTCTGAGTTCCTTACCGATGCCGGCCAATGCCGCACGGAGCTTTTCCACCATCGCCTTGTCCTTGTAGATCGCCGCGCTCACCGCAAAGGCATCATTCGGCAGCGGCGCCGAAGTCCAGATGATCTTGCTGTCCGCCGCCTTGATCAGGCCTTCGCCGATCATTGCGTCGCGATTGCGATTGTAGTCCGCGCCCGCGTCCAGCTCGCCGCGCGTTACGCTGGTTTCAATGGCCTGGTGCTTGGTGTAAATCACCTTGGAGAAATACTTTTCCGGGTCGATCCCCTTGGTCATGAAGTAGTGGAACGGGATCAGATAGCCTGAGGTCGAGCCCTTGTCGCCGAATGCAAAGGTCTTTCCCTTGAGATCTTCCAGCGTATTGATCCCGGACTTCGGGTTGGTCACGGTGATGGCGAAATACTCCGGCTTGCCGTCGTACAGAATCGTCGAGATCGCCTGCGCGCCCGCCTCCTGGTTGGCGAGCACGTAGCCCCACGGCCCCATCAGAGAGATGTCGGTCTCGCCGTTGGCGAGCGACTTGGCGAGGCCTTCCCAGGTATCGACGGTAAAGAGCTTCACCGGAAGACCCACGCCCTTGGCAATGTAATCCGCCAGCGGCTTGTAGGTCGCGTCGTTCTTTTCCTTGTCGGCCTGGTAGAGACCGACGCCGAACTTGAGGGGACCGGTTTGGGCGAAGGCAGGGATTGCGGCGGCCGCGGCAAGAATCAGTGCGATCGAAAATCGGAATTGCGCAAGTTGCATGACTGGAAACCTCTATAGTGGAATTTTACTTCGTCGCGCATTGCGCGGATTACCTTACACAACATTCGCGCCTATTTCGCGTCCGGAAAGAACAACTGCTCCCCGCCGATCTTGTAGTCCGCGATCGTCTTCTGCCCCTCAGCCGACACGACCCATGCAATGAACTCGTCCCCGAGATCCCTCTTGACGTGCGGATGCTTGGCTGGGTTCACCAGCATGATCCCGTACTGGTTGAAGAGCTTGTTGTCGCCCTCGACCAGCACCGCGAGGTCACCACGGTTCTTGAAGTTCAGCCAGGTGCCGCGGTCCGCGAGGATGTAGGCGCCCATGCCGGACGCGGTGTTCAGCGCCGGCCCCATGCCCGAGCCGGTTTCCTTGTACCAAGGTCCCTTGTCTTTCGTCATGTCGAACCCGGCGATCTTCCAGAGGCGCAGTTCGGCCGAGTGCGTGCCGCTCTTATCCGCGCGTGAGACGAATGGCGCCTGCGCTGCATGGACTTTCGTCAGCCCTTCCACGATATCGCTCCCCCTGGACTTCGCCGGGTCGGACTTCGGGCCGATCAGGACAAAGTCGTTGTACATGACCTTGTGGTAGTTCACCCCGTAGCCTTCGTCCATGAACCTCTTCTCCGCCACCGGGTCGTGGACGAAGAGCACATCGGCGTCGCCCTTGCGGCCCATGTTGAGCGCCTGGCCTGTTCCCACAGCCACCACCCGGACTTCGATCCCGCTTTTCTTCGTGTAGGCCGGCAGCAGGTGCTTGAACAGGCCCGACTGCTCAGTGGACGTGGTGGAAGCCACGGTAATGAACTTCTGCTGCGCCTGCGCGGTCGTGAGCGCCAACACTGCAACTGCAGCGAGAACGCCTCTTGTGCAGTTTTTTCTCAGATCCATGGCATTTCCCCTTTGATGAACGCAGCGGCCTGCGCCGACGCGGGACCGGAAAAGAACCGGTCGATCGGCGTCAATTCGGCAATCCGCCCTTCGTGCACGAACAGCACTTCGTCACCGAGGCGCCGCGCCTGTCCCAGGTTGTGCGTCACCATCACGATCTTCGTTCCCGCCGCATCGAACGCCTTGATCACGCGCTCGATCTCGCGGGTTGCAGCCGGATCGAGGCTAGCCGTAGGTTCGTCGAGGAACAGCACCTCCGGATGCAGGGCCCACGCGCGCGCAAGCGCCAGGCGCTGCTGTTCGCCGCCGGAGAGGACCCGCGCAGGCCGCTGCGCCAGATGGGCGATCCCCACGTCGTCCAGCGCTTCCATTGCAAGCGCGGCACGCTTGTCCTGCGGCACGTCGGCCAGCGCGAGCGCGTAGACGATATTGTCTAACGCCGAGCGGCGCAGCATCACCGGCCGCTGGAATACCATGGCCTGCAGATGGCGCGCCCGCGCGGCGTTGCCGCCGAGCCACTCGACGCGTCCGGCAGTGGGGGCCAGCAGCCCATGCATGAGGCGCAGCAGCACGCTCTTGCCCGCACCGTTTGCACCGAGCACGATCGTGCTCGGTCCAGCCGCCAGCTCGAACGAGGCGTCTTCGATGATCGTCCGCCCGCCGGCAACGAAGCTCACACCCGACAGTCGCAGCGGCAGGATCGCGCTCATCCCACTCTCCTTCGCGCGTTTTCCCTTACGACTTGCGCAGCCGCGTTCAATGCCAGGACCAGCGCGATCAGCACAATGCCGAGCGACAGCGCGAGCACCAGGTCGCCCTTGGAGGTCTCCAGCGCAATGGCGGTCGTCATGACCCGGGTCACGCCGTCGATGTTTCCGCCTACGATCATCACTGTGCCGACTTCGGCCAGTGCGCGGCCCATGCCGGCCAGCACCGCGGTGAAAAGCGAATACCGGATGTCCCAGACCAGCGTCAGCGCAACGCCGATACCGCGCGCGCCCAGCGAGCGCAACTGTTCCTCGTACTCGACCCAGGCATCCTCGACGGCCTGGCGCGTCAGCGCGGCAATGATCGGAAAGATCAGTAATGTCTGCGCAAACACCATGGCGGGCGGCGTGAACAGCAAGCCCAATGCACCCAGCGGCCCTGCACGCGACAGCAGCAGATAGACCACCAATCCGACCACCACCGGCGGCAGCCCCATGAACGCGTTCAGCAGTACCACCACGCCCTGCCGCCCGGGAAAGCGCCCAACGGCGATCGCCGCGCCCAGCGGCAGGCCGATCAACGTGGCAAGCAGTACGGCAGCGATGCTCACCGCGAGGCTGAGCAATACGATCTGCACCAGCGCAGGGTCGGCCGATGCGATCAGCGACAGCGCACCGCCGAAAGAATCGAGCAGGGGATTCATCGCTTGCAGTTTGTCGTCGGCATCTGAATATTTCTCGCGCGCTGCGTCAGCATGGAGCGCCGCATGCTACGCGATCGTCGCCGTTTGGCAGATATGTACGGGATTGCATAACTTCGCTGCATCCCGCGCCCGTACAATCGGGCGGATGAAGAGTTTCACACGTGCCTGCCTCGCACTGCTTGCCGCGCTTTCGTTCGCCTCCCCTGCGATCGCACGGGACGCGACACTCGTGTTCGCGGCCGCCAGCCTGAAGGACGCCATCGAGGCCATCAATGCGGCCTGGGCACAGCGCGGCGGACAAGCGGTCGCTTCACTGGCTTCCAGTTCGGCGCTCGCGCGCCAGATCGACAACGGCGCGCCGGCGCAGGTGTTTGTCTCCGCCGACCTCGACTGGATGGACTACCTCGAAAAGCGCGGGCGCCTGCAGCCTGGAACGCGCCGGAACCTGCTCGCCAACCGCCTGGTGCTGATCGCGCCAGCCGACAGCACGCTCAAGGCCACGATCGCCCCCGGGTTTGCGCTCGCACGGATGCTCGGCCCGGACAGGCGGCTCGCGCTTGGCGACCCGCAGCATGTGCCGGCCGGAAAGTACGCGAAGGCGGCACTGGTCACGCTGGGCGTCTGGGATTCGGTTGCGCCACGCGTGGCCGCCGCGGAGAACGTGCGCGCCGCCCTCGCACTGGTGGCACGCGGCGAGGCGCCGCTCGGAATCGTCTACGCGACCGATGCCCGCGCGGAGCCCCGGGTACGGATACTGGCGACGTTCGGCGAAGGCCTGCACCCGCCCATCGTGTACCCGGTCGCCCTCGTGCGCGGCGCAAAGCCCGCGGCGGCGGCTTACGTCGAATTCCTGTCTACCGCAGAGGCGAAGTCGCTGCTTATGCGCTTCGGGTTTACACCGTTAAACTAGGCGCGTGATCGGCCTGTCCCCCGATGAGCTGGAGATCGTCCGGCTCAGCCTCAAAGTCGCTTTCTGGAGCACCTTCGCCAGCCTGCCGGTTGCGCTCGCCCTGGCGCTGCTGCTGGGTCGCTGCCGTTTTCCAGGAAAGACCCTGGTCGATGGCCTGGTGAACCTGCCGCTGGTGCTGCCGCCGGTGGTGATCGGCTACTTCCTGCTGCTCGCCTTCGGTCGTCGCGGCGTGATCGGCGAGTTTCTGGAGGAGCAGTTCGGCATCGTGTTCGCGTTCCGCTGGACGGGCGCG
>JBBQVP010000118.1:0-13655 GCA_038211455.1 Burkholderiales bacterium | reverse complement strand
GCCAACACGGTGTTCAACAAGGATGACGGCATCCTTGTCATCATGAAGAATGGATACAGCTCCGCGACCGGCACACAGGAACTGCCGTCGAGCCCGCAGCACAGCGACCACAAATCCGACGACATGGGAATCGAGCGCACGTTGACGGGCCTTGGCGTGGGCTGGATGAAGACGGTCGACAACTACAAGGTCGGCGCGGTAGCGAAGACGATTTCAGAAGCGATGACCTCGGACTACCAGGGTCTCAAAGTGATCATCGCCGAGGGCGAATGCCAGCTCGAAAAGCAGCGCAAGCTCCGGCCGGTCAACGCGGGCAAGCTCACCGCTGGCGAGCGACTGGTTCGGGTGAAATACGGCGTCGACGAGGATACGTGCACAGGAGACCATTCCTGCATACGCATCTCGGGCTGCCCGACGCTGACCGTCAAGGACAATCCCGACCCGCTGCGCCGCGACCCGGTCGCCACCGTGATCGATGGATGCGTGGGCTGCGGGCTGTGCGGTGAAAACGCGCATGCCGCCGTACTGTGCCCATCTTTCTACCGCGCCGAGGTGGTGCAGAATCCTGGCGCCTGGGACCGCTTCATCGCGAGGCTTCGCACCGCCGTCACCTCCATGCTGATGCCAAGGGCGGCAACCGGATCATGAGCGAGCCGGTTCCGGAGCGTTCGATCTGCGTACTCATCGCCGCACTCGGCGGCGAAGGAGGCGGGGTCATGGCCGACTGGTTGGTGGAGGCTGCCACGCAGCACGGCCTGCCGGTGCAGGCAACGTCGATCCCCGGCGTCGCGCAGCGCACCGGCGCGACCACCTACTATCTTGAAATTTTTCCGGTACGGCGCGAGGCGCTCGGCGGCCGCGAGCCGGTGATGTCGCTGACCCCCAACCCGGGCAACGTCGACATCATGGTGTCCTCGGAGCTCATGGAGGCCGGGCGGGCGATGCAGAACGGCTTCGTGAGCCCCGACCGCACGACGCTGATCGCTTCGACCCATCGCATTTATGCCACCAGCGAGAAGATGCAAATGGGCGACGGCCGTTTCGACAGCGCCAGGGTGTACGACGCCGCCAGGGCGCTGGCCCGGAAGGCGGTTCTGTTTGACATGCGCGAGATCGCGCAGGCCAACGGCACCGTGATCAACGCCGTGCTGTTCGGCGCGATGGCCGGCTCAGGTGCGCTGCCGCTGCCGCGCGCGGTCTGCGAAGACGCGATCCGGGGTTCGGGACGCGGAGCGCAAGCGTCGCTGCGCGGGTTCGCAGCCGGCTTCGAACTCGCCGCCGGATCAGCGCCCGCCGAATCCGCACCGCTTGTGAAACCTGTGAGCAACGTGATCGCGCTGGGCGAAGCCCGGCTACTCGACTACCAGGGCCCCGCGTACGTTGGACTCTACCGGGAGCGCATGCGCCCCTTCCTCGGGCTTGATCCAGCCCTCGTCGAGGAAACCGCCCGTCACCTTGCCCTGTGGATGAGTTTCGAGGACATCATCCGGGTGGCCGACCTCAAGACGCGCGCAGCGCGGTTCGAGCGCGTGAGGAAGGAAGTCCGCGCGAACGATGGCGAACCAGTGGTCATCATTGACTACCTTAAGCCAGGCGTGGAGGAGTTCGCTTCCCTGCTCCCGCCCTCGCTTGGCCAACGACTGATCGTCTGGGCGGAAAAGAACGGAAAACTTACCGCACTGAATGTCGGCATGCATGTCAGAACCTCAAGCGTACTGGGTTACCTGCTGGTCCGTTCGCTTGCATGGCTGCGGCCGTGGCGTCCATATTCCTACCGCTACGCCGTGGAGCAGCAGCACATCGACGCCTGGCTCGGCCGCATTCGCGAAGCGGCGAGCCGCGACACTGCGCTCGCCCTCGAAATCGCCGGGTGTGCCCGCCTGATCAAGGGATACAGCGACACCCATCGGCGCGGAATGGCCAGTTTCCTGTCGATCATGGACGCCCTGGTCGACAACCCGGCCACGCTGGACGTGCGTGAACAGGCCGCGGCGATCGCCCGTGCACGCGATGCAGCACTTGCCGACCCCGAAGGCAAGGCGCTCACGAGTGCCCTCGGCGCCTCGCAGATGAACGGTAAACCGGTGTTCTGGCTCGCAAAATCGCCTTGATCCGAGCGCATTCGGCCTCCCCCGCAATAGGGGGCTTTGTTAGAATCCCCCCTCAAGGCAGCGTCAGGAGACTTACATGCAGGCCGTGACCGGAACCGAGGATCGCCCACGCGCGCAGCAGTCCTTGCGCGCCGCGTTCTACTCGCGACTGGACAAGGACAACCTCACGCCGCTTTGGGAGGTCCTGCATGCCCTGGTCCCACCTCTGCCCCAGACCGGTTGCGTGCCGGCATTGTGGAAATACGCCGACATCCGCCCCTTCATCATGGAGTCCGGTGGATTGATCACGGCAATGGAGGCGGTCCGCCGCGTCCTGATCCTCGAGAATCCGGGCATGCGCGGGCAATCCTGCATCACGCGAAGCCTGTACTGCGGCATGCAGTTGATCCTGCCAGGCGAAATCGCGCCCAGCCACCGGCATACCCAATCCGCGCTGCGCTTCGTTGTCGAGGGCTCCGGCGCCTACACCGCGGTGGACGGGGAACGCACCACGATGCATCCGGGGGATTTCATCATCACCCCGCCCTGGACGTGGCACGACCACGGCAACCCGGGCAACGAACCGGTGGTCTGGATGGACGGGCTCGATATCCAGATACTTCAGCTCTTCGGCGCGCAGTTCATGGAGAACTTTCCGCAGGACGTGCAGCCTGTTTCGAAGAGCGAGGGCGATTCGACGGCACGCTTCGGAAGCAACATGGTGCCGCTGGGGCCCCTGCCTGCATCGAAAACCTCGCCAATCTTCAACTACCCCTACGAGCGCAGTCGCGAAACGCTTGCGCAGCTCGCGCGCCACCAGGCGGTCGATGCCTGCCACGGCTGGAAGATGCAGTTCATCAACCCGCTCACGGGCGGCTTCGCGATGCCGACGATCGGCGCGTTCATCCAGTTGCTGCCAGCGTCCTTCAAATCCGACCCTTACCGCTCGACCGACGGCACGATCTATTCCGTGGTCGAAGGCGCCGGGACGGCCACGATCGGCGAGGAGCGCTTCAGCTTTGCGCCGCGCGACACCTTCGTGGTCCCGTCGTGGCAGCCGCTGCGCTTTGAAACAAGCGGCGAGACGGTGCTGTTTTCCTACTCCGACCGGCCGGCGCAGGTCGCGCTCGGCCTGTTGAGGGAATTGAGGGGCTGACCCGCCGGGTCTGCCCGAATGACGGACGGAAACATGAACGACAACGCTTTTTACAGCCGTGAATACAACAACCGGGTCCTGTTCCCGAAACATCCCGAGGTCATGGCGCGCTGGGCGGAGAAATCGGCGCGTACGCGATCGTCAATGGTGTGCTACCTCGACCGCCAATACGGGGAAAGCCCGGGCGAGACGCTCGACATCTTTCCCGCGCGCAAGGGCGACGGCACCTGCCTTATGTTCATCCACGGCGGCTTCTGGCGTTCGATGGACAAGCAGGAATTCTCGTTTCTTGCACCCGCCTGGGTCGACGCCGGCGTTTCGATCGTCGCGGTGAACTACGACCTCTGCCCCGCGGTCAGCGTCGAGACTATCGTGAAACAGATGCTGCGCGCATCCGGCTGGCTTTGGCAGCACGCCGAAGACTACGGCATGGACCAGGACCGACTTTACATCGGCGGGCATTCGGCCGGCGGGCACCTCGCCGCGATGATGATGGCCGCGCTCTGGCCGATCTACGACAAGGAACTCCCGCGCGACCTTTTCAAGGGCGGGCTTGCGATCAGCGGGGTCTACGACCTGCGGCCCATCGTCCAGGTCGACTGGTTGAACCCGGACATCAGGCTCGACGAGGCATCCGCGCTAAAAGTTTCCCCGGCGTTTCTACCGCCGGCCACCCGCGCGCCGCTGGTGACTGCGGTGGGGGGGCTGGAGAGCTCCGAATTCAAGCGCCAGAACGCGCTGCTGTTGGCCCGCTGGAAATCCGCCATCGCGGCCGACATCCCGGTGCCGGGGGCCGATCACTTCACGATCCTGGACGAGTTGTGCAACCAGGGAAGCCCGTTGTTTTCCGGCACCCGGAAAATGATGAAACTCGACCGGTGAACGCCACCGGGGCGCATCTCGCAAGTGGCGAGTACATCGACAGTGCGCATCCGTCGGTTGCCGCGTTCGCCCGGGCGCACGCCGTAGGCACGATCGACATCGAGCGCGGAATTGCTCTCTATTACGCTGTGCGCGACCGGATCCGCTACAACCCATTTCTCGATCTTTCGGCCGAATCGTCCTACCGGGCGAGCGATTGCCTCGCGGCCGGGGAAGGGTTCTGCGTAGGCAAGGCGTCTCTGCTCGCCGCGACCGCACGGGCCGCAGGAATCCCTGCGCGGGTCGGGTTCGCCGACGTCAGGAATCACCTGACTACACCACGACTCCGGGAGTTCATGGGCAGCGACGAATTCATCTACCACGGCTACGCCGAACTGCTGCTTGACGGCCTCTGGGTGAAAGCGACACCGGCCTTCAACCTTGCGCTGTGCGAGAAATTCCGCGTCAAACCGCTGGAGTTTGATGGCCGCAGCGATGCAGTGTTCCACCCCTGCGACGCGGACGATCGCCGCCATATGGAGTACCTGCGCGACCATGGCACGTTCGAGGACGTGCCGTTCGGCCGGATCAACGCCGCCTTTCGCGAATTCTATCCCCAGCTGTATGCGCTGCGCGGGGAGGCCGCAGGAGAAACCTTCGGCTAGTTTTTATAATTTTTTTAATATACAAAATCCCTCAACACCCGCTCCAGTGGCTGATCTCCTGAAACCATTGTTTGATATTTTTGCCTGACTGGTGGATCCGAAAAAGCTGCTTCTGGACAGCTATCGCGCTGCAGTCGCGGCGGCTGATCCGCTGGTCATCGTCCCGCCCCAGCTGCCCGCGCCTCCTCGCGGCCGGACCCTGGCGATCGGCGCGGGAAAGGCGGGCGCATCGATGGCAGCGGCCGTGGAGCGCCATTGGCCGGCCGGCGCAGCCCTGTCGGGCCTGGTGATCACGCGCTACGCGCATAGCCTGCCCACGCAGCGCATCCGCGTGATCGAAGCCGGCCATCCGGTGCCGGACGAAAGTGGCGAGGTGGCGGCCCGGGAGATATTCGCGCAGGTCGGTCGCCTCGGCGGGGACGACCTGCTGCTTGCGCTGGTTTCCGGCGGCGGATCGAGCCTGCTGACGCTGCCCGCAGACGACGTGAGCATGGCCGACCTGAAAGGCGTGACTCGCCAGCTGCTGATGTGCGGGGCTGCGATTCAGGAGATCAATATCGTCAGAAAACACTTGTCGGCGATCCAGGGAGGGCGTCTGGCGGCGGCGTGCCGGGCGCCGATCCTGGCCCTAGTGATCTCCGACGTGACCGGCGACGATCCGACGCATATCGCCTCCGGGCCGTGCGCGCCCGATCCGTCCACGTATCGCGATGCACTCGATATCCTGTCGAAGTACGAGGTCGCGGCGCCGCCGACGGTGGCGGAACACCTCAGAGCGGGCGCGCGCGGGGCGCGGCCCGAGACGCCGAAACCCGGCGACCCGGCGTTTTCGCGCACGGAAAACCGTGTGATCGCGACGGCGCACCGCTCGCTTGAAGCCGCGGCGGAAGTCTTTCGCGCAAACGGAATCCCTGCCGCAATCCTCGGTGACTCGATCACCGGTGAGGCGCAAGAGGTTGGCAAAGTGATGGCCGCGCTGGTGCGCGAGATCCGCGGATACGGATCACCGTTTCGGCCGCCGGTCGCGCTGATCTCGGGCGGCGAATGCACGGTCACGATTCCCGGGCGTAACGCCGGCGGGCGCGGCGGGCGTTGCAGCGAGTTCCTGCTTTCACTCGGTGTCGAACTCGACCGGATCCCAGGAGTGCACGCGATCGCCGCGGATACCGACGGCATCGATGGGTCCGAGGACAATGCCGGTGCGCTGCTCGCACCTGACTCCCTCTTGCGGGCCGCGCAGCAAAAACTTGACCCGAGAAAGCTGCTCGCCGCAAACGATGCGTGGGGATTTTTCTCCGGCATCGGTGACCTCGTGGTCACCGGTCCGACGCTCACCAACGTGAACGACTACCGCGCAATCCTCGTGCTTTAGGCGCCCCGGCAACGCGCGACCTCAGCGCACATACCTGGATTGGTGTCTGACGGTCGTCTGGGTAAGCCTGGTAGCCGTCGAGCTCTGGAACGCAATGGCGAAAAGCCACCTGCTGATCAGGGCAACTCATCCAGGCGAAAAAAAGCCGGGCAAGCCCGGCTTTCTCCAGCAATGCCGCAACGCGTGATTTACGCAGCCGGCTTCTCGGCAGCACTCGCCTCAGCGGCCTGCTCAGGCTGATCCATCAGCATGACCAGAGCCATCGGCGCGTTGTCACCTTTGCGGAACCCGTTCTTGAGGATGCTCAAGTAACCCCCGTTGCGCTTAGCGTAGCGCGGCCCTAGCTCGTCGAAAAGCTTGCCGACGATCTCGCGATCACGCAGACGATTAAACGCGAGGCGGCGGTTCGCCAATGTCGGCGCCTTGCCCAGTGTGATCAGAGGCTCGACAATGCGACGCAGTTCCTTCGCCTTGGGGAGTGTCGTGTTGATGGTCTCGTGCCGCAACATCGAGACCGCCATGTTGCGAAACATGGCGAGCCGGTGGCTCGAGGTGCGATTGAGCTTTCTTAGTCCGTGGCCGTGGCGCATGGCTTGTTCCTTGTATCCTAGTTCCTGCCGTGTTCGAGGCCGGCGGGCGGCCAGTTTTCCAGCTTCATGCCGAGCATCAGGCCGCGAGAGGCAAGGACTTCCTTGATCTCGTTGAGCGACTTGCGGCCCAGGTTAGGCGTCTTCAACAGCTCGGTTTCCGTACGCTGAATCAGGTCGCCAATGTAGTAGATGTTCTCGGCCTTGAGGCAGTTGGCCGAACGCACCGTCAGTTCGAGGTCGTCGACCGGACGCAGCAGGATCGGGTCGACCTGCGGCGACTTGGGCGACTCCGTCGGCATCGCGGTACCCTCTAGCTGAGCGAATACCGAAAGCTGGTCGACAAGTATGCGCGCCGCATAGCGAATCGATTCCTCCGGCTCGATGGCCCCGTTGGTCTCGATGTCGATGACGAGCTTGTCCAGATCGGTGCGCTGCTCGACCCGGGCGGACTCGACCAGATAAGAAACGCGCCGCACCGGACTGAAAGATGCGTCCAGGATGACTCGTCCAATGCCCTTGGTCTCTTCTGGCAGGTAGCGCATGTTCCCCGGAACGTAGCCGCGGCCCATTTCCACCTTGATCTGCATTTCGAGCTTTCCGCCGGCAGTGAGGTGGGCGACAACGTGCTCGGGATTGATGATCTCGACATCGTGCTGCTCCTCAATGTCTGCCGCTGTCACAGGGCCTTCGCCGTTCTTCTTCAGCGTGAGGATGGCTTCCTGCCGATTGTGCAGGCGCAGAACCACGCCCTTCAGGTTGAGGAGGATGTCGACGACGTCCTCACGCACCCCGTCAAGGGTCGAATACTCGTGCACCACCCCGACGATCTGGACTTCGGTGGGGGCGTATCCGGGCATGGACGAAAGGAGGACGCGACGAAGCGCGTTGCCAAGCGTGTGGCCGTAGCCGCGCTCGAACGGCTCCATCGTCACCTTGGCGTGATTCGGCGAAAGGTTCTGTACGTCGACGATACGCGGCTTCAAAAATCCGGTCTGCGGCATGTTTGCGATCCTGACCTGTAGGTGAACGAGCGACCCGAAACCCGGGTCGCATCAAATTGGTGGTGCGCCTGCTTATTTCGAATAAAGCTCGATGACCAGGCTCTCGTTGATAGAGGCCGGCAATTCCGAGCGCGCGGGCAGATTCTTGAAAGTGCCCTTCAGCGCCTTGGAATCCACGTCGAGCCATTCGGGCACGCCGCGGCTCTCGGACGCTTCCGCAGCCGCCTTGATCCTCAACTGATCCTTGGCAGGGCCCGCGACTTCGACCACATCCCCGGGTTTCACGAAGTACGACGGTATGTTGACCCGCTTGGCATTCACCAGGATCCCATTGTGCCGCACGATCTGGCGCGACTCGGAACGCGATGCGCCGAAGCCCATGCGGAATACCACCGTGTCCAGACGCGACTCGAGAAGCTGAAGCAGGTTCTCGCCGGTAATGCCCTTCTTGCGGTCGGCTTCCGCGTAGATCTTGCGGAACTGGCGCTCGAGGATGCCATAGATACGGCGCATCTTCTGCTTCTCGCGCAACTGCTTGCCGTAGTCGGACAGGCGCATTCCGCTCTTCTGGCCGTGCTGGCCGGGAGCATAGCTGCGACGCTCGATGGCGCACTTGTCGGTGAAGCATTTCTCGCCCTTGAGGAAGAGCTTCTCGCCTTCCCGGCGGCACTGACGGCACTTCGCGTCTAGGTTCCTTGCCATATCTTCTCCTTGGCCTTAGACGCGGCGCTTTTTAGGCGCGCGGCAGCCGTTGTGAGGCACCGGCGTGACATCCGCGATGCTGCTGATCTTCATGCCGATGGCATTCAAAGCGCGCACAGCCGACTCTCTGCCGGGGCCGGGGCCTTTGATGCGCACTTCGATGTTTTTCACGCCGCACTCCTGCGCAGCGCGGCCTGCCCGCTCGGCGGCGATCTGGGCCGCGAACGGTGTCGATTTGCGCGAGCCCTTGAAGCCCGCGTTCCCCGACGTCGCCCAGGAAAGCGCATTGCCCTGGCGGTCCGTGATCGTGATGATGGTGTTGTTGAACGAAGCATGCACGTGGGCAATGCCCTCGGCGACGTTCTTCTTCACCTTCTTGCGCGCCCGCGCCGCGGACTGCACTTGCTGCTGATTTGGGATCTTTGCCATTTGCTTCCTAGGTATTCGTTTGCATCACGTTCTTTGCGATCACCGGCATCGCATTCCTTGCGGCCGATCAGCCCTTGCTCGGCGCGGCCTTGCCCGCGATCGCTGCCTTGCGCGGCCCCTTGCGCGTCCGCGCGTTGGTGCGCGTGCGCTGCCCACGCACCGGCAACCCTTTGCGATGGCGCAGGCCGCGATAGCAGCCAAGGTCCATCAGGCGCTTGATGCTCATGGACACTTCGCGGCGGAGGTCTCCCTCGACCGTGAACTTGGCCACTGCTTCGCGCAGGCGGTCGACTTCGGCGTCGACAAGATCCTTCATCTTCCTGGTGCCAATCACGCCGGCCGCCTTGCAGATGGCCTGAGCGCGCGCGTGACCGATGCCGTAAATGGCCGTCAGTGCCACATCGGCGTGCTGGTGGTTGGGAATGTTGATCCCGGCGATACGTGCCATGAGTTACTCCGCGAATCTTTTAAAGGCGAGGTCCGTAATCATCAGCGCAGATGACGGAAAACCGGTGATTATATCTGAAAAATACTGCATGTTCAATGCATTAACCCTGACGCTGCTTGTGGCGCGGGTCGGTGCAAATCACCCGGACCACGCCCTTGCGACGGATGATCTTGCAATTGCGGCAGATCTTCTTTACCGAAGCCATCACTTTCATGGTGCTCTCCTGTTTCCTACTTCGCGCGGAACACGATGCGTGCCCGCGAGAGGTCGTATGGGGTCAGTTCGACCGTTACCTTGTCGCCCGGGAGAATGCGGATATAGTGCATCCGCATCTTTCCGGAAATATGCCCGAGGACGACATGACCGTTCTCCAGCTTGACCCGAAAAGTCGCATTAGGCAGGTTCTCGACGATCTCGCCCTGCATCTGGATCACGTCTTCCTTCGACATAGGCTGTTTCGCTTCTCCTTCTAGCGCGCCGTGAGGCCGCCTTTGAAATTCGCTTTCTTGAGCAGGCTCTCGTACTGATGGGTCATCACGTAGGCCTGGACCTGAGCCATGAAATCCATCGTCACGACCACAATGATCAGCAAGGATGTGCCGCCGAAATAGAATGGCACGTTCCACTTCAAGATCAGAAATTCTGGCATCAGGCATACGACCGTCACGTAAATCGCGCCCGCAAGGGTCAGCCTGAGAAGGATTTTTTCCAGATAGCGCGCCGTCTGGTCTCCAGGCCGGATACCCGGCACAAACGCCCCGGATTTCTTCAGGTTATCTGCCGTTTCTTTCGGGTTGTACTGCAGCGCGGTATAGAAGAAGCAGAAGAACACGATCAGCGCTGCGTAGATCATGACGTAGATCGGCTGCCCCGGAGAAAGCGTCGCGGCGACGTCCTTCAGCCAGTTCATGCCTTCTGCAGAGCCAAACCAGCCGAGCACGGTTGCCGGGAACAGAATCAGCGACGAAGCAAAGATCGGCGGTATTACACCGGCCATGTTGAGCTTGAACGGCAGGTGCGAGCTCTGTCCACCATAGACCTTGTTGCCGACCTGGCGCTTCGCGTAGTTCACCAGGATCTTGCGCTGGCCACGTTCCACGAAGCACACGAAGGCGGTCACAACCATCACTGCGGCGACGATAAACAGGGCCGACACCGGGTGCATCGCGCCAGTACGTACCAGTTCCAGCATACCGGCAATCGCGCTAGGCAATCCTGCGGCAATGCCCGCAAAAATAATGATTGAAATTCCGTTGCCCAAGCCGCGCTCAGTAATCTGCTCGCCCAGCCACATCAGGAACATCGTCCCCGTCACGAGCGTGGTAACGGCCGTCAGGCGGAACACCAGTCCGGGATCCAGCACCAGGCCGGGCTGAGATTCGAGCGCTATCGAGATGCCCGTCGCCTGGAAGAGGGCCAGAAAGACGGTGCCGTAACGCGTGTACTGCGTGATCTTGCGGCGCCCGGTCTCGCCTTCCTTCCGAAGTTGTTCAAGTTGCGGACTGACTGCCGTCATCAACTGCATGATGATCGAGGCCGAGATGTACGGCATGATTCCGAGGGCGAAAATCGTGAAGCGCGACAGCGCACCGCCCGAGAACATGTTGAACATGCCGAGGATGCCGCCCTGCTGGCTCTTGAACAGGTCGGCCAGCACGTTGGGGTCGATTCCAGGCACCGGGATGTGCGCACCCACGCGGAACACGAGCAGGGCCCCAAGAAGAAAAAACAGCCTCTTCTTGAGGTCGCCGTAGCGTCCGGAGCGGGCTTGCGGGAGCGCAGCAGCCACGATAGGGGGTCAGTCAGCGCCTTAGGCGGCGGCCGGCTGCGCTTCCTCGATTTCGATCGTTCCACCCACGGCTTCAATTGCAGCGCGAGCGCCTTTCGTTACCCGGATGCCCTTCAGGCTGACCTTCTTCTCCAGCTTTCCGGACAGGATCACCTTCGCGGCGAGCGCGTCGCGCCGGATCACACCAGCCGACTTGAGCCCTTCCAGGTCGATGTCGGTTGCAGCCATTTTCTGCAGTTCGTCAAGGCGAACCTCGGCGGTCAGCCCCCGCGTAAGGGACGTAAAACCGCGCTTCGGCAACCGCCGGTGCAACGGCATCTGCCCGCCCTCGAAGCCAACCTTGTGAAAGCCGCCGGACCGTGATTTCTGGCCCTTGTGCCCGCGACCCGCAGTCTTGCCCAGGCCCGAACCGATGCCACGCCCAACGCGGCGACGGTTGCGCTTCGCTCCAGGTGCCGGCTTGAGATCGTTTAGTCGCATGCTTTCTCTCCGCTTCAGGCCACTACCTGAACCAGGTAGTGCACCTTGTTGATCATTCCGCGAACCGACGGGGTGTCCTCGAGTTCGACCGTATGGTGCATGCGCCGCAGCCCCAGCCCGCGGACAGTATCGCGATGGCTCTGCTTGCAGCCTGCGGTGCTCTTGATGAGCTTTACCTTGATTCTCTTGTCTGCCATTGCATTGCCCCTCAGGCCAGAATCTCTTCGACCTTCTTGCCGCGCTTGGCGGCGATCTCGGACGGAGTGTTCATCGCGAGCAGGCCGTTAAGCGTGGCGCGCACGACGTTGTACGGATTGGTCGATCCGAAACACTTAGCCAGGATATTGGTCACGCCCATGACTTCGAAGACGGCGCGCATCGGGCCGCCGGCGATGATGCCGGTACCATCCGAAGCGGGTTGCATCAGTACCACTGCCGCGCCGTGGCGCCCGATCACCGAATGATGCAGCGTGCCGTTCTTCAGGCTGATCTTCACCTGCTTCCTACGCGCCTCGTCCATCGCCTTTTGCACCGCAACCGGCACTTCACGCGCCTTCCCCTTGCCCATGCCGACTCCACCGTCGCCGTCACCGACCACGGTAAGCGCCGCGAAACCCAGGATCCGGCCGCCCTTCACCACCTTGGTGACGCGGTTGATCGCGATCATCTTCTCGCGCATCCCGTCGCCGCGGTCCTCGCTTTGCATTCTTGGTTGCATCTTCGCCATATCGTCTCTTCCTGTGGCTTAGAACTTAAGGCCGCCGGCGCGGGCCGCGTCGGCAAGGGCCTTGACACGGCCGTGGTAACGGTAGCCGCCGCGATCAAAGGCTACGGTCTCAATACCCGCCGCCTTCGCCTTTTCCGCTATCCGCTGCCCGACCACTTCCGCAGCCTTTACGTTGCCGCCATGCTTGAGTTGCGCGCGCACTTCCTTCTCTGCGGTCGATGCGCTGGCAATCACCCTGGCGCCGTCGCCGGCAGTAATCTGCGCGTAAATGTGGCTGTTGGTGCGCGTCACGGTGAGGCGATTCGCAGCCAGTTCGCGAATCTTTGCGCGGGTCTTGCGCGCTCTGCGCAGCCGCGCTGTATTTTTGTCGAACATGATCGGGCTCCGTTACTTCTTCTTCGTCTCTTTCAAGACGATGGTCTCGTCGGAATAGCGCACGCCTTTGCCTTTGTACGGCTCGGGCTCGCGGTAGGCTCGCACTTCTGCGGCCACTTGGCCGACCTGCTGCTTGTCGACCCCGCTGATCAGGATTTCGGTCTGGGTCGGAGTCACAACCTTCACGCCCTTCGGCATCTGGTGCACGACCGGGTGCGAGAATCCAAGCGTCAGGTTGAGCTTGTCGCCCTGCGCCTGCGCGCGGTAACCGACGCCGACAAGCTGAAGCTTCTTCTCCCAGCCCTTGCTGACACCGACCACCATGTTGGATACGAGTGCACGCACCGTGCCGAACATAGCCTGCGCATGACGGGAGTTACCCAGTACCTTGCACTGCAGGGTCTCGCCGTCGCGCTCTATGCCAACATTCGGGTCCAGCGGGCGCGCAATGACACCCAGCGGCCCCTTTACCGATATCTGCCCGCCGGCCGTGGTGATTTCCACGCCCTTGGGAACAACAATGGGATTCTTTCCGATTCGTGACATGGTTCGTTCCTTACGCCACGATGCAAAGGACTTCGCCGCCAACACCGGTGGCGCGTGCCTTGCTGTCAGTCATTACGCCACGTGAAGTGGACAGGATGGCGATGCCCAGGCCGTTCATGACCTTGGGCAGACTGGTGTGCCCCTTGTAGACACGCAGTCCGGGCTTCGAGATTCGCTCAAGCTTCTCGATGACCGGTCGCCCCGCGTAGTACTTCAGGCTGACGACGAGTTCGGACTTTCCGTCCTTCTCACGCTGGGAAAAGTCCTCGATATAGCCTTCGTCCTTGAGGACCTTGGCAATCGACGACTTCAGCTTCGAGGCCGGCATTTTCACTTCGAGGTGGCCGACCATCTGCGCATTGCGAATGCGCGTCAGCATGTCGGCGATCGGATCACTCATGCTCATGCGGCTCTCCTTACCAAC
>JBBQVP010000117.1:0-13835 GCA_038211455.1 Burkholderiales bacterium | reverse complement strand
GGCGCGGAGATCCGCACGATCGAGGCGATGGACACTGATCCGGTGGCGACCGAGCTGCGCGAGGCTTTCTCGGCAGAGCACGCCCTGCAGTGCGGCTACTGCACCCCCGGCATGCTGATGACTGCGCGCGATATCGTAACGCGCCTGCCGGACGCGGACGAAGCCCGCATCCGCAAGGAGCTTTCCGGAAACCTGTGCCGCTGCACAGGCTACGTGGGAATCGTGCGCGCCGTGATGCGCGTGCTCGCCATGCGCAGGAAGCAGCCGGCCAGCGCCTAACGCTGCGCCTGCCGCAGCGTGAGCTGGCGGCGGAAATGCAGACCCACCAGCGGCAGGCCGATCGCGGCGACGAGGAACAGCGGCGTGGTTCCGGCCGCATCAAGGACCCGCGAGCCCAGCCACACGCCGAGCGACTGCCCGGTAAACAGGAATAAGGCGAACAGGGCGACCGCCGCGCCGCGCGACTCCGGTGCCATCTGGGTGGCATGCACCTGCAGGGTGTTGTGCAACATGTACAGCCCGCCCCCGGCCGCCAGCAGGCAAGGCACAACCCAGGCCGCGGTCGGGGCCGCGAGCAGGCCGAGGAAGGCGCACCCCATGATGAGGCCGCCGGTCAGTGCCAGATTCCGCTCGCCCAGGCGCTGGACGATCGGCCGGGAAACGAGCGCATACACCAGCCCGCCCAGGGCAAAGGTGGTCACCACCGTTCCGCTGGCGCCCAGGCCGAGCCCGAGGTGCTCGTGGACGTGGAAGGCGACAAAGGACAGCGCGCCATAGAAAAGCCCGCCCTCGAGTGTCGCGGTAAGGAGCACCGTCACGACCCACGGCCGGCCGAGCAGCGCCCCCATGCGCCGAAAGCTGGCGAACAGCGAACTCTGCGCGTGCGCTGCGTCCTCCCGGGCCAGCCGGTTGCTGCGCAGCTCGAGCCAGAGGCAGACGACGGCCACGGCATACAGCGCCGCGAGCACCCAGAACATCGAGCGCCAGCCATACAGTTCACCGACATAGCCGCCGGCCGCGTTGCCGATCGCGACGCCCAGCATCTGCCCGATGATGAACCGCGCCAGCACCGCCTGCCGTTTCTCGTAGGGAACCACGTCCCCGATCCAGGCGATCGACAGCGGAATCGCCGCCCCGACCATCCCGCCGGCCACGAAGCGCGCGGCGACCAGGAACCCCAGCGTCGGGGCCAGTGCACAGGCGATGGTTGCGATTAGCGAAAGAATCGAGGTCAGCAACACGAGCCGAAACTTTCCGATCCGGTCACCCAGAGGGCCGTGCAGGACCTGGAACAGGCCATAGGCGACCGAAAACGCCGTGATGCTGGCCGCCGCGCCGCCAGGGGTCGTGGCGAACGCCTCGGCGAACAACGGCAACATCGGGTCCGTACCGCGGAGGCTGGCCGCACTCGCAAACGCCGTGAAGGACAGCAAGGCAATCGCGCGATCTGGGGTATCGCGCGTCATCGCTGCGATGAGTATGATTTAATATATAAATAAAACAACATATTATAAATATATTTTAATGTTATACATTACTTATGGGGTGGCGGCTGAACGAAGCGAAATCCGTCGCCCGAACTCGATCGAAACGATAGGCAAACCGACTGCAGCGATCAGGAACAAGGGGATCGTGCCAGCCGCATCAACGAGCTGTCCGCCCAGCCAGACCCCGACCGACTGCCCGGTAAACAGGCATAGCGCGTACAGGGCCAGGGCCGCCCCGCGGGCTTCCGGCGCCATCTGCGTCGCGTTCACCTGCACCGTGTTGTGCAGCATGTAGAGTCCGCACCCGGCTGCAAGCAGCCAGGGCAGCGCGTAGACCGGATGCGGCGCGACGGCGATTCCCAGGTAGGACGCGCAGAGGATGACGCCGCCCCAAGCGGCGAGGCCGCGTTCTCCCAGTCGCGCGACGAGACGCGCCGACCCGGCCGCATAGGCCACCCCGCCCGCGGCGAACAATATGATCGCCGCCCCGCTGGCGCCAAGACCCAGCCCGAGGCGGCCGTGCAGGTGCAGGGGAACGAACGCCAGCGCCCCGTAGAACAATGCCCCTTCGAGGAAGATCGTGGCGAGGATCACCCGCACCCAGGGACGGCCCAGTAGCCGACCCATCTGGACGAAACTCGCCGCCAACGTGGCCCCGGCGCCGCTGCCGGCCTGGCGGGTTAGCGGATTGCGACGCAGTTCGGTGTACAGCAGCAGATTGACGAGGACGTACAGCACGCTGATCAACCAGAACACGCCTCGCCAGCCGAACAGTTCGCCCAGCGCGCCGCCGGCCGCAGCTCCGAACGCGGTGCCCGCCATCTGGCCGATCAGGAACCGGGCGAGCACGGGTTGGCGCTTGTCGTAGGGCACCACGTCGCCGATCCATGCCATCGACAGCGGAATCGTCGCGCCCACCGTGGCACCGGCCACGAATCGCGCGATCACGAGCAGCTCGAGCGTGGGTGCCAGCGCGCAGGCCAGCGTGCCCGCCAGCGAGATCGACGCGGTCACACAGACCAGGCGGTACTTGCCAAAGCGATCCCCAAGCGGCCCGTGCACCACCTGCAACAGGCCGTAAGACAGCGCGAACCCCGTGATCACGGCCGCCGCGTTGCCCGGCGTTGTACCGAAACCGCTCGCCAGCAGCGGCAGCAGGGCATCGGCGGCACGGGTGCTGGTCGCGCTGGCAAAGGCGGCGATGGCGAGGATCGCAACAGCGCGATCCGGGGACGGTTGGCTCATGCGAGCGCGCAGGTTCGACGTATCAGAGTATCGGCGCGCGGCGGTCGCGGGATCAGATGCCGGTGCTGGGAAACACGCGATCAAAAAGACTCACGTGGGCCGCGGCAACGCGCCAGCCCGCGGGTGTGCGTATCCAGGTCTGCATCTGCCGCCCGAACTTGCCAGAAACATCACGTGTGTACTCGCAACTGGCGGTGGCGAACTCAGTCCCGTAGGTGGTGATCACCGTGTGGCCAAGCGTGCGCGCCAGGTCGCTCGTGCTGCGCGCGGCGCGCACTCCGGCAATGGCCGCATGGCCGTAGGCCTGCTCTGCAAGCCCATAGCGGATCGTGTGGGAGGAATTCCAGAACAGTTCATTCAGGGTCGCAACGTCGTTCGCCATGAGTGCGGCCTCATAGCGGCGAAACGCCTGCGTGACTTCGGCGACGATTTCCGGACGGTTGATTTCCAGGCTCATTGCAGATCCTCGGGCGGGTTGAATTTGGCGATGCCGGCCTGCTCAAGCGCAGCCGCGACACGCAGGCAATGGTCCTCGCGCCAGGGCGCTGCGATTACCTGCATGCCGACCGGCAGTCCGTCGAGCATGCCGATCGGCACGACCGCCACGGGCAGACCGATCAGCGAGATCGGCTGGGTCAGCAAGCCGATATTTGCGCGCACCGGCATCTCGAGTCCGTTGATCGACATTGTCTCCTGCCCGATGCGCGTCGCGGTGCAGGGAGTGACCGGAGCGAGAATGACGTCGAAGTCGCGAAACAGGTCCATGACCCGGGTGTAATACCAGCGCCGAAAGCGCTGCGCCTGCAGGTACCACGCCGCCGGAACCATGCTGTTGGCCAGCAACCGGTCGCGCGTGACCGGCTCGAAATCGTCGGCGCGAACGCGCAGGTTCGGCAGGTGCAGCTGGGAGCCTTCGCTCGCGGTGATTACGAATGCCGCCGCACGCGCCCTGGCCGCCTCGGGGAACTCGACCGTGCGCGTCACCCGGAGTTGCCCGGCAACGCGCCTGACCATCGCCGCAACGGCATGCCCGGCGCGGGTCTCAAAGTAACCAACCGCACGCGCGATCCGCAGCGAACCCGCGCCTTGCGCGAGTTGCGGGGCGATGGCTTGCGCGGGCAGGTCGCTGCACACCGGATCTTCCGGATCTGGCCCCTGCATCGCGTCGTACGCCGCGGCGATATCCACAGTCGAGCGGCCAAACGGACCGACGTGATCGAGCGAGGCAACGAACGGAAAACTGCCGGCCCGGGACAGCCTGCCATAGGTGGGTTTCAGGCCGAACACCCCGCACAGAGATGCGGGCACGCGGATCGAACCGTTGGTGTCCGAGCCCAGCGCGAGCGGTACCAGCCCGGCAGCCACGGCCGCCGCTGACCCGCCCGACGAGCCGCCCGCGATGCGTTCACCGTCGTAGGGATTGCGCGTCGGGCCGTAGTGGCTGTTCTCGGTGGTAAAGCCGTAAGCGTACTCGTCCATGTTGAGCGTGCCGACCAGCACCGCGCCGGCTGCGTTCAACCGCCGGACCAGCGCCGCGTCGCGTGTCGCCGGCTCACGGTCGCGGTTGATTTTTGACCCTGCGAGCGTGCGCAATCCCTTCACGTCATACAGGTTTTTCACTGCGAACGGCACGCCTGCGAGCGGGCCCGCGTCTTCACCCGCCGCCACACGCGCATCAACCGCCCGTGCCTCGGCGCTCGCGCGTGCCTCGGTCAGGTCGATGAAGGCGTTCAGCGTAGCGTTGCGCGCGCGGATTCCCGCGAACACGGCTGCAACGTGGTCCGTGGCTTTCACGCGCCCGGAGCGCACGTCGGAGGAAATCTCCAGTGCGGAGGGAAACGCCATCGGTGCGCTCAGGGCCGCCACACCGGGCCAAGCTCGTCGGACATTGAATCCAGCGGAAACTCGGTGAGCGTGGCGGCAGCCTGCGCGGTCCTGCGCAGATTGGCGATCACGCCGGGCAGTTGCGCATCAGTGAGGGCAATGCCCTGCATCGCAGCGGCGCGCCGCACGAAATTCTCATCAATCTCATCCAGTTTCATCGTCCAACCTTGTCCGTTCAAGACGCACAATGATGAACCATCGGCGCCGTAACAGCCATGCCGCGCGTCTGGCGCAACCGCGAGGTTCGCTATCCTGCTCGGCGCACTCCGGCGTCCCCGGCTACACTTGTTCCGCAACCCTATCCCCGACAGGAGATCCAAAATGCCCAGAACCAAGCTGAACATTCCCGACGTTGCCGAAGCCGCTCCGGGCCTGTGGTCGAACGCTATCCGCACGGGCGACACCCTGTATGTGTCCGGCCAGGTGGCCCGCCCCTTCGACGGCAAGGGCGGGATGGTCGGCGCGGACGAGTACGCGCAGGCGAAGCAGATATTTTCGCGTATCGAGCGCATCGTGAAGGCCGCGGGCGGGACGATGGACAATCTCGTCAAGATGAACATCTACATGGTCGACATCACCAAGAACACCGAGGTCTGGCGTGCCCGGCGCGAGTTCTTCACGGGTGACTTCCCGACCTCGACCCTGGTCGAAGTGCGTTCGCTCGCAAAGCCCGATGTGCTGGTAGAGATCGAGGCTGTCGCTTGGCTTGGAAAAACCGGCGCATAACCCTCGCGCCGCATGCCTGCCGAACTCGCGAAATCGGTCACCGACTATCGCCTGATCGCAGAACGTTACGATTACGCAACGCGGCGCATCAACGCGATACGCCGCGATGCCATCGCGGCGCTGGACCTGAGGCCGGGCGAAACGGTCATCGATGTGGGCTGCGGCACGGGCTTTTCGTTTGGGCCTATCCTCGAGCGGATCGGTCCTGCGGGACTGCTGCTTGCGTTCGACCACTCACCTGAACTGCTCGAAATAGCGCGCGCCCGCGTCGCTGCAGGCGGATGGAGCAATGTCATCGTCCTCGAGTCTAACGCTGAGCGGGCCGATTTTCGCGCGCAGGTCGCGGCCCGCGGCGCGCCCGCGCCCTCGGCGCTGCTGTTCAGCTACGTCCACGACGTGCTGCAGTCCGAGGCGGCGCTGGACAAACTGTTTGCCCAGGCGGCGCCCGGTGCGCGCGTTGCAGCCTGCGGCACCCGGCTGTGGCCGTGGTGGGGTTGGCCGGTGAACCTCTACCTGCATGTGACGCACCGGCGCTACATCACCAAACGGGGGGAGAATTTCCGCCGGCCCTGGGCCAAGCTCGCACCGAGGCTGGAAGACTTTGCGCTGCACGTGCGCTGGCCGCCGGGCTGGCGTTATGTGGCGAGTGGGACGCTGCGTTAGCTTGCGGCAACAGAACGTACGCCAATTGTTGCCATTTTTTGCCTGAGGTCCGCTCTGGACGCGGGTTTCCAGGTTAATTGCTGCCATCTGTCTATAGTGAAATTCAGCGCCCCGGAATCGCCCAGTAGCGTTCCAGGAGTTCGAACATGCCCTGGATCAGCAGGGCCAGCACCGCCGCGGGCACGGCACCCGCCAGAAGCAGGACCGTGTCGTTCAGCGCGAGGCCGGCCGCGATCCGCTCACCGTAGCCGCCCGCGCCGATGAACGCGGCGATCGTTGCGGTGCCGACGTTGATCACCGCCGAGGTCTTGACGCCCGCAAGGATGGCCGGCCGCGCCAGCGGCAGCTCCACCGAAAGCAGACGATCCCGGTTGGACAGTCCCAGCGCGTGCGCCGCCTGCCGCAGGCCATCGCCCACGCCCAGCAGTCCGGCGTGGGTGTTGCGTACGATCGGCAGCAGCGCATAGAGAAACAGGGCGACCGCCGCGGGCCAGACGCCGATGCTGCCCATCAGGACGATCAGGAACGCGAGCAACGCCAGCGACGGGATCGTCTGGATGATGCCGACCAGCGCGAAGATCGGCTGGGCCAGGGCCTTCTTCTTCGCCGCCAGCGCGCCCAGCGGCACGCCAGCGAGGATCCCGGCGGCGAGCGAGCCAAACACGAGCAGCAGGTGCTCGCGCGTGAGCCGCCAGAGGTCGTCGGCGAACAGCGCGGCAAGGAATCTGCGCTGCGGCGCGGGCTTGCCTTCGGTCCCCACCGCGTCATAGCGCGCGGCAGCCTCGGCGAACGACTTGCCCTCGATCTCGGCTGCGGCGTTCATGCTGATCATGCGTGCTTCATCTATCGTTCCTTCGAGCGCGCGCAGCGCCTTCCACTGCGCCGGGAAGCGTGCCGGCGCCTCCGCACGATGCAGCAGCAGCGCGGCGTAGGCGGGAAAATAGGCCTTGTCGTCGGCGAGCACGCGGAGCGAGTAGCGCGCTATCTTCGCGTCTGTCGAATACAGGTCGATCACGTCCACGCGACCCGCCGCCAGCGCCTCGTAGGCGAGGCCGTGGTCGAGGCCCGCGGGAACGACCTTCGCAAGGCCATAGGCCTGCGCAAGCCCGGGCCAACCATCCTTGCGGGCGAGAAACTCGTGCGAGAAGCCGTAGCGCAGCCCGGGATGGCGCGCCAGGTCGCCGATCGTGTGCAGGTCACGTTGCCTTGCCAACTCGTCGCGCACACCCAGGGCGTAGTTGTTGGCGAATCCCAGCGGCACCGACACGGCAAGCCCCATGCGCGCAAGACCGCGGTTGAGATCCGCGATGGTCGGGTTGCCTTCGATCTTCAGGATCTCGCGCGCGATCGTGCCGCTGTACTCGGGGTAGACATCGATGTTTCCGCCGCGCAGCGCATCGACAAGGATGCCCGTGCCGCCGAGGCCCTGCCTGTGCTCGGCGGGGCCTGCGGCCTGCGCCTTGCGCAGCAGCAGCTCACCCAGCACATAGGACTCGGTGAAGCGCTTCGATCCGATGCGCAGCGGCTCTGCGGCCGGCGCCGGACCCGCCAGAACCGTCAACGCAAGCAGGCCGGCCAGAAAGCCGGAGCACGCGACCCGGCGTCCGGGTTCGCGCGGGCGCGCCTCAGGCACGAACCTGCTTCCAGAACACGTCTTTCTTCGCGACCCGCCCGTCACGCGCAGTAACCAACTCGATGCCGCGCAGGGTGAACGCATCGCCATCGCGAAATTTTCCGTCGACGACATAGGTCATCACAAGCTGGTCGGCGCCCATGCCACGACATTGCACCTCGCCGAACTTCAGGCGCTCGAACAGCGCGTCGTTCGCCTCGATGCCCCGCATGAACCCGTCGATCCCCTTGCGCACGCTGCCATGGGGGGCGTCGGGACCCATCGCGAAGTGCCATTCCGCGTCCTCGGTAATCAGGCTGGCGATGCTGGCGCGATCCCGGCTGAAGAATGCCTTCCCGAAACGCTGCATGAGGGCGCTAGCTTCCGTGTCGTCCATCGATCCTCCCGTCTACTGCGTGATTGTCCCACGCGCAGGAATCAGCCAAGCCCGAACTCCCGCAGCGCATGCTCGCGCAGTTTCGTCTTCTGCACCTTGCCACTCGCAGTCATGCCGATCGCGTCGAAGCTTTCGACGATCCGAAGATACCGCGGCACGCGAAAATTTGCGCAGCGCGCTTTCGTCCACGCCACCAGGCCCTCTTCGCTCTCGGTCGCCCCGTCCTTGAGAATGACATAGGCGCACGGGACTTCGCCGAGGCGCGAGTCCGGCACGCCGACGACCTGCGCCGTCTGCACTGCGGGGTGCGCGAGCAGGACTTCCTCGACCTCCGCCGGGGCGACGTTCTCCCCGCCCACGCGGAACACGTCCTTCAGCCGCCCGATCATGCGCAGCCGCCCGTCTTCGGTCAGCGTGCCAAGGTCGCCGGTGCGCAACCAGCCGTCGACAGTGAACGCCTTTGCAGTCTGCTCGGGGTTGTTGTAATACCCGCGCATCAAACTCCAGCCGCGCACCTGGATCTCGCCATCCTGGATTCGCACCTCGACGCCTTCCAGTGGCTTTGCGAGGCCGTCCACGCGCAGTTCTTCCGGATCACGCCAGTCGCTCATCACGACGTTGGGGGAGGCTTCCGAAAGTCCGTACGCGGCGCAGATCTCCGTCGCACCCATGACTTCGATGATCCTGCGCATGGTCTGCGGCCCGGCCGCAGCCCAGCCACCGCGCAGGCACAGCTTCGCCGCGTCGAAATCCGCGTGCCCCATCAGCATCTGAAAGATCGTGTCGTTGCCGGAGGTAAGCGTGCAGCGCTCCGCCTCAAGCATTTTCAGGACCGCGCCCGCCTCGAACGCAGGCAGGGTCACGAGACAGGCGCCGAACACGAGAGAGGCCAGCGCCGAGAGCGTGGAGCCGCCGACATGGAAAAACGGCCGGCAATTGTAGTAGCGATCCTCTGCGCGCACACCGAATCGCGAGCCCGCAGCCCATGCGTTGCGCAGCATGTTGTCGTGGGTCAGCACCACACCTTTCGGGTAGGCCGTGGTGCCCGAGGTGAACTGGATCAGCAGCGGGTCGTCGGCCTTCACGTCCTTCCCCAGCAGTGCCGAGGGTTCTCCTTCGGGCAGGCCCGTATCGATGTTGACGCAATGCAGGAGCCCCGGAAGTTGCGGTTTTGCATCGTCGACCATCGCGGCATAGTCGATAGTGAGGAACCGGCCGGTGTAGAACAGCGCCTTGCAATCAGCCTGCTTAAGGCAAAACGCGAGTTCGGCCGACTTGAAGCGCGTGTTGACCGGGACCGTGACGCAGCCGAGGATTGCCGCGCCGTAGAACAGCTTGATCCAGGCCGCGTCGTTGCCCATCAGGATACCGACATGGTCGCCGCGCTTCAGCCCGAGGGCCTGCATTCCCGCAGCCACGCGCCTGGCTTCGGCGCAGAGCGCGGCGTAGCTCAGGCGCACGCGGTCGGTGACCAGCGCTTCGGCGCTACCGCGCTCCGCCGCCTGCCGGGTCAGCACTTCGCCCAGGGTCACCTCAGCCCAACTCAAGGCTTGCCCATCCAATGCCCGGACGCGAGTTGCTCTTCAATGGCGTCGATCTCTGCGGCGAGCGCGCCTTTCGGATCGAGTTCCACGCCGCGGTCGATGGTCCGCTTGGCGAGCCGCAGCGACTGTTGCGGCGCCTCAGTGATCGCGCGCGCGATTGCCGCCAGCGTGGCCTCGAGTTCGTCGGCCGCGACCACGCGGGAAACCAGCCCGTGCGCCAGCGCTTCCGCGGCCGCCAGCGTGCGACCGGTATACATCATGTCCTTGGCGAGCCGCTTGCCCAGCACGCGCCCAAGCCTTTGCGTGGCACCGACGGTGCCGCGAATCGCCTCGGGCGTGCGAAACGACGCCGCCGGGGTCGCAACAATAAAATCGCAGGCGGCCGCAATTTCGCAACCGGATCCCACCGCGGGCCCTGCAACTACCGCGACTGCCGGCATCGGCAGCGCCTCGAGCGCTGCATAGGCTTCGAATCCCTTGCCGCGACGCGCGCGCACCTGCGCGGCGTCCATGCCCTGTCGCTCCTTGATGTCGGCACCCGCGCAGAAGACCTGTCCGGATGCGCGCACCAGCACCAGCTTCACCGCCGGATCCTCGGTCGCGCGTCGCGTGGCGCCGAGCAGTCCTTCGCACATGGCCAGGTTGAGGGCGTTGCGCGCCTCCGGCCGGTTCAGGGTGATGGTTGCGACACCTGCATCCACCGCATAGAGCACTGCTCCGCCGCTCATATGGCCTTCGCCTTGCGCAACTCTGCGATCTTTTCCGGCGCGTACCCCAACCGCTGCGCGAGCACCGTGTCGGTGTGCTCACCCAGCGTGGGCGGACGGCCGACCCGCGGATCCTCGAACCCTGCGAATTTGAAGGGCAGCCCGAGCGCCTTGAACAGGCCCACACCGGGATAGTCGAATTCGCCGACCAGGCCGCGCGCCGCCACATGCGGGTCTGCAAGAATTTCGGCCACGTCGTTGACCGGTCCCACAGGGACTTCGACTGCGTCGAGCGCGGCAATCAGTTCGTCGCGCTTCCAACCGACGATCGCCCGGGTGAGCTCGGGCATGATGGCGTCCCGCATCGCGACGCGTTTGGCGTTATCGGCAAACTGCGGCTGGGCACCCCACGCCTCCAGCCGGAGTGCTTTGCACAGCGGCGCCCAGTGCTGGTCGCTGGCCGTGATGTGCAGGTACCTCCCGTCGCTGCAACAAAAAGTCGCCGTCGGCACACGCCCGGGATGCTCGGTACCCAGCCGCGGTGGCACTTCACCCAGCGCAAAGTACCGCGCGGCGGCAAGCGTCAGCAGGCTGACCTGCCCGTCGAGCATGGAGAAATCCACGTAGCATCCCTTGCCGCTCTTCTCCCGGCCGGCGAGCGAGGCGAGGATCGCGATCGCAACCCAGAGTCCCGAAGTGAGGTCCGCCACGGGCAACCCTGGCTTCACCGGGCCGCCACCCTTCTCGCCCGTCAGGCTCATGATGCCGCCCATGGCCTGGAACACCGTGTCGTAGCCCTTTTTCTTCCGGTACGGGCCGGTCTGGCCGAAGCCCGTGCAGGAGAGGTAGACGAGGCGCGGGTTTTCGCCTGCAAGCGCGGCGTAGTCAAGTCCGTAGCGCTTCATTGTGCCGGAGGGAAAGTTCTCGACAAATACATCGGATTTTGCGGCGAGTTCGCGGATGACCTGCTGTCCCTCGGGCGTACGCAGGTTGACTGTGATTGAAGATTTGGAACGGTTGCACGCAAAGTAATACGCGCTGTCGACGGCGAGCTGCGGCTCGAAGCTGCGCGTCTCGTCGCCGGTGCCCGGCTGCTCCACCTTGATCACCGTGGCACCGAGTTCAGCCAGGATCATGCTCGCGTACGGGCAGGCGAGCACCCGCGCCAGGTCGAGAATGACCAGATCGTCCAGAGGTCGCATTCAGTGAGATCCGCTCCAGGAGAGGCGTCTAAGGCAGATAGTTTCCATTGTCAACTACCACTCCGGATGTGTCAATCTGGCTCCCGCTCACCTGACGCGCCGGTCACGCCCCGATCACGCGCAGGAACTCCGGCCCCACCGGCACCTCGGCAAGCGGAACGCCGCCGCGTTTCGCCTGCAACACCTGCATCTGCAGTTCGAGCGACGCGCGCAGCATCGGGGGGATGACGGTCTGCTTGACCGCGTCGTCGTAGCTCAGTCCCGGACCTTTCTGGATTTCGGTCAGCCACGGCGTCAGGCTGTCATCCAGGATTACGTCGGCGCCGTACAGCCCGAAGAAGTGTCCCGAGGCTGGCCTCTGCCTCAAGCGGGCCACGCAGGCGCGCACGACGACTTCGAGGATCCTGCCCAGGCGCGGCACGAGCACCGTCGCGATGTGGTCCGCTGGGGTTCCCTTCTCCCGGCCGAGGTACGCCTGGAGTTGCGGGAAATCCCATTTCAGCACGCTATCCGGCCCGACCCCGCCGTGCAATTTCTGCTGGTAGGTATTGGTGACGTGGATCAGGGGATCGTCGAAATCACCAAGCTTGAATTCCCGCGAAGTCAGCCGCACGGTTCCCTGCCTGTACATCAGCACCAGCAGGGGATCGAGCGATGCGATCAGCCAGTAGATGCGCAGCTCGGACTTGCGCCCCTGCAGGAGCAGCAGATCGGGAATGTAGCGCTGGACGATATAGGGCACGGCCTGCCCTTCGTGCAGGTAGTGCACGGGCCGGCCCGCGCGCAGCAACTCTCGCAGCCGGCCCATCTGCCAGCCGATGCGGATGCCGATTCCGCGCGAAAGCGACGATGGCTTGAGTATCCACGGCTTGTCCGGGCTGTCGGTCGCGGGCAGTTGCGCGAGGAACGCGGCGCGCTCCCCCGGGTCGTCCAGCCGGAAGCTTGCAGGGTAGAAATCACGCTGCGACAACTCCCCGGTCGCAGCCACCTGTCCGTGCGCGTGCAGTGCACCGGCGAGGTCGGACTTGCGCGTCATCACGCCTTCGTTGGGAATGTGATTGAGCGCCTGCCAGGGCCGCAGCCGCGCATACCAGTCGCGGTATCCGCGCCGCATCCAGAGGACATCGGCCCGCTCGGGCGCATCGGTGGTCGCGAGCGGCATGCCCGCGACGATCTCGCGCACGTTGAGCGAAGCCCTGTCCACATGGATGCACCGGGGCACCGCCTCAGCGGGCTTGTGCGCGAGTGTCACGGAGGTGAGGCTTGTCATCGAATCGCGACCGGCATGCGCAATGCGGCTCCCTGGAAACAGGTGTCAGCTGAAACCGTACTCCTTCCAGCGCTTGGCGACCAGCGCACGGTGCTCGGGATGCGGCTCCACGGTCGGCGGGAAGCGCTCGTTGTTCCATTCCGGGCGGCGCTTGAAATGCCAGTTGCGGGTGGCATCGAACAGCACCCGTGTCCAGGTCCCCGCGCCCAGCTGCTGCACGTCGCGCTCCTCCAGCGGCGTGCTCGGGTCGAGCGCGTGGCCCAGCAGGCCGGGAAACTGGGTGATCCCCTCGGTCGAGGCATTCATCCGATAGGCGAGCGCCCAGTCGATCTGCTGGTAATCGGTCACATCGATGTCATCCTCGCAGACGAACACATGCTTGTAGCGCCCCTGCCCGGCCCCCGAACCCCAGAGCGCAGCGGCGACCTGCTTGGGCTGCGCCTGGTAGGTCTTGCGGATGCTGATGTATACGTTCACGCCGCAGGTGCTCGGGTCGCAGTAGACATCCTTCACCCCGGGCACGCCGGCAGCGTTGAGGATGTTCCAGGCGATGCCTGCGCGCTGCGCCGAAGAAATGACCGCGTTCTCCGAGAACGAACCCGGCATATTGCCTTCCTGTGTTCCGCGCAGGATCGGATCGTCGCGGTGCATGATGCAGCTCACCTCGATGGTCGGCCTCGGGGTGGGCAGGTCCGAGACATAGCCGGTGAACTCGGCGAACGGACCCTCGGTTTCATAAGCGGCAGGATCGGGGTCGATGAAGCCCTCGATCACCATCTCGCAGCTCGCGGGTACTTCCAGGTCGACGGTTTCGCACTTCACCATCTTCACGGGCTCGCCGCGGTAGGCGCCAAGAACCGCGAACTCCGACACGCCGGCCGGCAGTGGGCTGCCGCCAAGGAAACCCATGATCGGGTCCCAGCCGATCACGCAGGCCACCGGCATCTTTTGGCCACGGTCCGCGTACTTGGCGAAGTGCTGGCCCCAGTGCTGGCCGCCCTTGATCAACAGGCTGGGAATGGTGTTCTTCTTCCCCACCATGCCGCGGTAGATTCCCGCATTCTGCACGCCGGTATCCGGATCCTTGGTCACGATACA
>JBBQVP010000116.1:0-13889 GCA_038211455.1 Burkholderiales bacterium | reverse complement strand
GAGTCGAGAAGGGTGGCTGCGACACCGCCGTGGACCGTTCCTGAGGGATTCAGATGGTCGGCACTCGGCTTTGCCGTGATCAGGACCCGCCCTTGCTCTGCTTCCACAATGTCGTAGGCGAGTGCCTTTGCCATCGTGTTTAGGGGCAGGGCTCCAGTGACGAGCCCAAGAACGAATTCGAGTCCCGTCATCTCGCGTTGTCGATCCAAACTGACGACGCCGTAGGATTTACTTTCAGAGGCACTTTCAACCATCTGATGGCTCCGGATCAGGTCGGCGCGGCGAACTATCGCTTCGGCAGCAGGCAGAAGCCCTGCGATTGCACCCCGAGCGCGGGATTGAATTTGCTGCGGAAATTCTCGAGCGCGACCGCGGCGGTGAGTTCGACTATCTGCGGTTCGCTGAAATGCTGCTTCAGCCGCCCGAACAAGGCGTCGTCCACCTTCTGGCCGGTATAGGTCATCCGTTCGGCGTACTCCAGCGCCACGCGCTCGGAATCGCTGAAGGCGCTGCTCCCGCGCCAGTCAGGCAGGTCTGCGAGCTTTCCGTTACCGCCATCGATTTCCGTCACACGGACGGAATTGATGTCGACTCAGAAAGGGCAGCCGTTGATCGCCGCGACGTGTAGGGACACGAGCGCTACGAGCCCCTTGGGCAGGGTCCCCGATGCAGCGATCGAAGCGTTCAGCATTTTCGCCGCCTGCAGGATCGGCGGGCAGTGTGCCATCACCTTGGTCGGGTTGAGCAGATCGCCGAATGCGTCCCGCTCCCTGGCGAACAACGCCTCCAGGGTGGCGTCGCCCCGGGCGTCCGTGATTTCTTTCACTCGTGGCATATTTGCTCCTCGACGCAGGGATAATTCTGAAAGAATTATTTCAAGAAACCAGCTACAGGAGCGGGTCCCATGGCAGTTAATGTATCGATATAGATACAAACCGACAGACTGCCCGTTTCCCTTTACGGCATCCGAGTCAAGGCCAGAGCGGCAGGCCTGACAGTCCTGCCGTCTCCGGCTGACCGGTCATCAGGTTTGCGTTCTGCATCGCCTGGCCCGCGGCGCCCTTGCCGAGATTGTCGATCGCGGCGACCGCGACGACAAGGCCCGCATCCGGATTCACCGCATAGGAAACGAAGATCAGGTTCGAGCCGCTGGCCCACTTCGTGTGCGGGCCGCGGCCCTTTTCGGCCGGCATGATTTTCACGAACGGCTCGTTCGCGTACATCGCCTCGGCCGCGGCATACAGCGCCACCGTATCGACCTTGCCACGCGGTCGCGCGTAGCAGGTGGCGAGTATCCCGCGCGTCATCGGCACCAGGTGCGGGGTGAAGGCGACCGTGGACCGGCCGCCGGCCAGATCCGACAGGGTGCGCTGGATCTCGGGCACGTGCGTGTGCCCGGCGAGGCCGTAGGCGAACAGGTCCTCGTTGGTTTCGGCATAGCCGAAGTCGCTTGCGCCGCCGCGGCCTGTGCCGGTGACTCCGCTCTTGGCGTCGATCGCAATGCCCTCGGGCTCCACCAATCCGGCCTTTACGAGTGGCGCCAGTGCGAGCAGCGAAGCCGCCGGATAGCAGCCCGGATTGGCAAGCCGCGAGGTCTTCGTGATTGTTTCGCGCTGGCCGGGCAACTCGGTGAGGCCGTAGACCCAGCCCTCCGCGTAGCGGTGGTCGCCGCCGACGTCGACGATCTTGGTTGCAGCCGGGACACGAGCGAGCGGCGCGCCTGATTTCCCGGTGGGCAGCGACGCAAACAGCAGGTCGACACCCTCAAGCTTCTCCGGCACGAAGGACTCGATGACGAGGTCGCCCAGCGCGCGGTCCTTGAGCGCAGGGAAGCGTTGCACGAGCCTCTGGCCCACCGTGCTCTCGCCGCTGGCGTACACCACCTTGAACGAAGGGTGGCTTGCGCAGAGGCGCAGCAATTCGCTGCCGCCATAGCCGCTGATGCCGACGATGCCGATGCGTACAGGCTTTGCCGCGTTCATGTCGCCTTCAGCCCAGGTTGGCGCGGAAGAACTCGAGCGTGCGGCTGCGTGCGAGGGCCGCCGAGTCCGCGTTGTACGAGCCGCGCTGGTCGCAGTTGAACCCGTGTCCGGCGGGATAGAAGTGCCCGTCCACTGAGGGGTGCTTTGCCAGCACGGCCTTGGCCGCATCGGGCGTCGGCGACTGGTCCTGCAGCCCGAAATGGGCCATGACCGGAATCTTCGGCGCTGCGTCAGCGAAGTTGGCGATCCCGCCGGGGTAGTGGGGCGCGGCGCACGCGATTCCTGCCGTGCGGGAGGCCGCGACCCAGGTCACGGTGCCGCCCCAGCAGTAGCCGACGATGCCGATCTTGCCGGCGCTCTTCGCTTCGGCGACTGCCGCGTCGACGTCGAGCATGGCCTTGTTCATATCGACCTTCTGCATGATCGCCCTGCCTGTCTCGATGTCGGCCGGCGTGTAGCCGATGTCGAGGTTGCGCTGCGCCCGGTCGAACATCGCCGGGGCGATCGCGAGGTACCCGTCGGCTGCGTAGCCGTCGGCCACCGACTTGATATGGCTGTTGACCCCGAAGATCTCCATGATCACGACGACGGCGCCGCGTGGTTTGCCTGCGGGCTCGGCGCGGTACGCGGCAAGCGTGTGTCCGTCTGCTGCAGTGAGTTCGATCATCTTGCCCATGGGCAAATCCTCCTGTGAATAGGGAAGCGGGTTCGGCAGCACCCATTTTAGCTGTCGTTGATATCCCTACGGGTAGAATTCCGCTATGAAAAAGAGTTCCGCAGAACTGCAATCACTCGCGGCCCGCGCGCTCGGGCGGGCCGGCGCCCGCACCGGAATGGCGGAGGCGGCCGCGCGGCATCTCGTGATGGCCGAGGAGCAGGGCCTGCCCACGCATGGCATGTCGCGCGTCCCCGTCTATGCCTCGATGCTTAGGAACGGGCGCTCCGACGGCAACGCGGTTCCGCGCATCGCGGCGGATGCGCCGGCGGTTTGCCTGATCGACAACGGCGATGCGCTTCCCTATGAATCCTGCGCGATGGCGGTGAGAGAGGCGGTAGCCCGCGCGCAGCACAGCGGAATCGGCCTTGCCGGCATCACCAACAGCGCGCACATGGGCGTGCTCGGCATCCACCTGCTGGAGGTCGCGCGCGCCGGGCTGGTCGGGATCGCGTTCACCAATTCGCCCGCCGCGATTCCTGCGTGGGGCGGGACGCAGGCGCTGTTCGGCACCAATCCGGTGGCCGCGGTGTTTCCGCGCAAGGACGACGATCCGCTGGTGATCGACCTCGCGCTGACCACCGTGGTGCGCGGCAAGATCATGCTGGCTGCGCAGAAGGGGGAGAAGATCCCGGAGGGCTGGGCGATGGACCGCCACGGCAAACCGACCACCGATGCCAAGGAGGCGGCCGAACATGGGAGCCTGTACCCGATCGGCGGGGCGAAGGGCGCCATGCTCGCACTGATGTTCGAACTGTTCTGCTCGGCGCTGACCGGATCGGCGTTCGGCCGGGAGGCAGACTCGTTCTTTGTCGAGAAGGGCAACAAGCCGCGCATCGGACAGTTGTTTCTCGCGGTCGATCCGGGCGCGCTGGCCGGGCGGGACCGCTACTTCGAGCGCGTCGAGGCCCTGATCGCGGCCATGCTCTCCGACCCGGAGGTGCGCTTGCCGGGGACGAAGCGGTTCGCCGCGCGCAAGGCGGCCGCCGGAGGCATCGAGGTGCCGGATGTGCTGCTGCAGAAGATCGAGGCGCTCGCGGCATGATTCAGTACGCCGCGGTGATCGGGTTTCCCGCGATGCACGTGGGGATTCGTGTCGGCGAGGGCCGGTTGACGGCAATCACCTACCTGCCGCCCTCGACGCCCCTGCGCGCGCCGCAGGACGCGCTTTCCGAGCGCGCGGCGCGCCAGATCGAGCGCTATCGTGACGACCCCGACGCACCCTTCGATTTGCCGCTCGCAGACTGCGGCAACCCGTTGCAGCGCGCGGTGTGGGCGCAGATCAGTGCAATCCCGCGCGGTCGCACGCGCACCTACGGTCAACTTGCCGCGGCGATCGAAAACGCCGCGGGCCCGCAGAGCAATGCGAATCCACGTACGGTGGGGCAGGCGTGCGGCGACAACCCCTATCCGATCGTGGTTCCCTGTCACCGCGTGGTCGCCGCAGACGGCCTCGGCGGCTTCTCGCATCACGCCACGGGCTTCCTGATCGAGGCGAAGACCTGGCTGCTGCGGCATGAATGCCTGCCGCTCGAGCAGGAGGCGGGGACCCTGTGGCACGCGGTCCGCTAAAGGGCGAAGAGCCGGCAGACATCGGTTCGGCCGACGCCGGCCTGGTCGACGCGTTCTGCGATGCGCTCTGGCTGGAGGACGGGCTGGCGAAGAACACGCTGGAAGCCTATCGGCGTGATCTCGCGCTGCTCGGGAGCTGGCTTTCCAAGGCGACGGGAAAGTCGCTGATGCAAGCTGCCGACGCAGACCTTCACGCTTTCTTCGCCTCGCGCCATGCGACGGGCGGGGTGCAGCATCGCGCGTCATCGGATGCCCGCATGCTCTCCACCCTGAAGCGCTTCTACCAATACTGCCTGCGTGAACGCCAGGTGAAGGCAGACCCGACGCTCAAGCTGGATTCGCCCAAGCGCGTCCCGCGTTTCCCGAAGACCCTGTCGGAAGCCGACGTGGAAGCGCTGATCGCGGCGCCCGAGGTCGGCACGCGGCTCGGGTTGCGCGATCGCGCGATGCTGGAAGTCTTGTACGCCTCGGGCCTGCGCGTATCCGAACTCGTCGGCATGAAGACCTTCGAGGCAAATCTCGATGCGGGCCTGGTGCGTGTCATGGGCAAGGGTTCCAAGGAGCGCCTGGTGCCCCTGGGCGAGGAAGCCGTCGACTGGGTAAAGCGCTACGTTGCCGATGCGCGCCCGGGGCTGCTGAAGAAGGCAGGTCCGAGCGATGCGCTCTTCCTGACCGCACGCGGCGCAGGCATGACCCGGCAGGCGTTCTGGCATCTGATCAAGCGCTACGGGCAGCGCGCGGTGCCGGGCAAGGCGCTATCGCCGCATGTCCTGCGGCACGCATTCGCCACCCACCTGATCAACCATGGCGCCGACCTGCGCGTGGTGCAGATGCTGCTCGGGCACGCGGATATCTCGACCACGCAGATCTACACGCATGTGGCGCGGGAACGCATGAAGAAACTCCACGCGATGCATCACCCCCGTGGATAGTCGGAGCAGGGGAACCTAAAGTAGGTTCCCCCGCACCCCCTCCACAAGTATGAAGAAACCCAGCCACAGCGAAACCCCGGCGACGCAGTTCCTCAGGAAGAACGGCGTCGCGTTCAGCGAGCATTTCTACGAATACGTCGAAAAGGGCGGCACGGCGGTATCGGCCGATGCGCTCGGCGTGCCCGAGCACGCGGTGGTGAAGACGTTGATGATGGAGGACGAGGCGCGCGCGCCGCTCATCGTGCTGATGCATGGTGACCGCAAGGTGTCGACCAAGAACCTCGCGCGCCAGGCGGACCGCAAGAGGATCGAAGCCTGCAAGCCAGAAATCGCGCAACGCCATTCGGGTTACCAGGTCGGCGGCACCTCGCCCTTCGGCACCCGCAAGGCGATGCCCGTGTACATGGAGCGCTCGATCCTTGAACTGGAGCGGATCTGGATCAATGGCGGGCGGCGCGGGTTCCTCGTTTGCATTGCGCCTTCCGAAATCGTGCGCACCCTGGCCCCGACGCTGGTCGAGGTCGCCCTGGAAGACTGACTCGCCGACCGGCTAGCCGACGGACTGGTGAGTGCGAAAGATCTCGACGCCGACGAGTCCGGTGTTCCTGAGGATACCGAGCTTCGCTGCGCTGACCTTCACCGAGGCCGCGCCGAATTCGTCGAGCACGATGCGCGCGATACGCTCCGCAAGCGTTTCCACCAGGTTGAAATGGGTTCCCGCCACCAGTTCGCGGATCCGCACCGTGACTTTCTCGTAGTCGATGCAGTCGGTCACCTTGTCGCTCTCGAACACGTCAGTGTTGGCAATGCCGATCTCGAGATCGAGGCGCAGCGTCTGCGGCACGATCTGCTCGCGCTTGTGAAAGCCGATCAGCGTCTCGATGCGCAAGTCGCGAACAAATATATGGTCCATGTGCACGGCATTATAGGGCGACGCAGCCTGGGGAAGTGCTGCGCGGGGCGGTGCAGACCCAGGCTTCGCGATTTTCTCCGGCGGGTAGAATGCCGCCACGATGAATGACCTTTTGTTTGCCGCGCTGGTGGTTGCGGGCGCCTACCTGATCGGTTCGGTATCGTTCGCGGTGGTGGTGAGCCGCCTGTTCTCCCTTCCCGATCCGCACACCTACGGGTCGAAAAGCCCGGGTGCGACCAACGTGCTGCGCACCGGCAACAAGGCGGCCGCGGCGCTGACGCTTGCGGGCGATGCCGGCAAGGGGTTCGCTGCCGTGCTGATCGCCAAGGCCCTGACCGGAGAGGACATCGGCGCGGGCCTCGTCGTCCCGCTTGCCGGCCTTGCCGTGTTTGTCGGGCACCTGTTCCCGGTGTTCCACCGGTTTCTCGGCGGCAAGGGTGTGGCCACGGCTGCGGGCGTGCTGCTCGGCTTCAACCTCTGGCTCGCCGCCGGCACGCTCGCGACCTGGCTGATGTTCGCCGTGTTCTTCCGGATCTCGTCGCTGGCAGCGATCGTTGCGGCGCTGTTCACGCCATGCTTTGCGTTCTGGCTGTTCGGCGTGCGCCCGGTGATGTGGGTGACGATCCCGCTTGCCGCACTGTTGATCATGCGGCATCGCGCCAACATCGCGCGCCTGTTGTCCGGTACCGAGCCTCGCATCGGTGCAAAAACGAAACCCGCGACAGATTCGAAACAGGAAACCTGAAAATGAAAATCCTCATCCTCGGCGCCGGCGCGGTCGGCGGCTATTTTGGAGGCCGCCTGGTCGAGGCGGGCGCAGACGTCACATTTCTGGTGCGTCCCCGGCGCGCCGAGCGCATGGCGACTGAGGGCCTGCGCGTGAAAAGCAAGGCAGGGGATATCGCGCGGAAGGTGCAGCTTGTGACGCAGGACGCGCTGAAGCCCGGCTGGGACCTCGTGATCTTTACGGCCAAGGCCTACGACCTGGGCAGCGCGATCGACGCGATCTCCCCTGCCGTCGAAGGCGACTGCCTGGTGCTGCCGCTGCTGAACGGGATGTCGCACCTCGATGTGCTCGATTCACAGTTCGGCCGCGAGCACGTCCTGGGCGGCGTGGCCTACATTGCGTCCACCCTGGCGGCCGACGGGACCGTCATGCATCTGGGCGATTTCCACAAGATCGCGTTCGGGGTACGGCAGGGGTTGCCGGCCGATGTTGCAAACAAGTCGCTGGCGGTGTGCAAGGCGCTCGAAGCGCTGTTTGCCAAGACGCCGGTGGACGTGAACCTGAGCGCCTCGATCGAGCAGACCATGTGGGACAAATGGGTGATGCTCGCCAGCATCGCGGGCATGACCTGCCTGATGCGCGCCGCGATCGGGGACATCGTCGCGACCGCGGCCGGTGAGCGTCTGATGCTCGGGCTGCTCGATGAGTGCGCATCGGTTGCGCGCGCGGAAGGGTATCCGATCGGCGATGCGCAGCTTGAGGGGCATCGAAAAATGCTTACTGCAAAAGGCTCGGCGGCCACCGCCTCGATGCTGCGCGACACCGAGAACGGCGGCGCGACGGAAGCCAACCATGTGCTGGGCGAGATGCTCGCGCGTGCAACCAGGCACAAGATTGCGGCGCCGATCCTCGAAATCGCCTACACCCACCTGCAGGCGTATGCCGCGCGCCGCGTGCGCGAGTCTGCGCGTCGCGCCTGAGGGCTCGCACTCAGCCAGCGGTGGCGCCCACCCTCATCCAGAGGTGCCCGCGCTCAGCGCGGGACCGTGGTGGCCAGTTCCCAGCGCGGCCGCACGCTGAAGGTGGTGTCTGCCGGCGGCAGTCCAGCCTCCCAGCGCAGTGCGGCGGCAAACGCGATCATCGCGCCATTGTCGGTGCACAGTTCCAGTTCAGGATAGAACACCTCGAAACCCGTTCGCGCCCCGGCCGCATCGAGGCCTGCGCGCAACTGCCGGTTCGCGCCGACCCCACCCGCCACCACCAGCCGGTCAAGGCCTGTCTTGCGCAACGCCGCTGCTGACTTGGCAACCAGCACCTCGACGATGGCGTCCTGGAACGCGCGCGCGATATCGGCGCGCGTGGCTGGATCCTCCGGTTGGCTGCGAACCAGCATGAGCACTGCCGTCTTCAATCCGCTGAAGCTGAACTCGAGATCGTTCGAGGCGATCATCGGGCGCGGCAGCTTGAATTTTCCGGGACGGCCGGCCTCTGCGAGCTTCGACACTGCGGGTCCGCCGGGATAGTCCAGGCCCATCAGCTTGGCGGTCTTGTCGAAGGCCTCACCGGCCGCGTCATCCTGCGTTTCACCCAGCAGCGCGTAGCGTCCGACGCCGTCAACGTGCATCAGCTGCGTATGGCCTCCGGAGACGAGCAGTGCGACGAATGGGAACGTCGGCGGCCGCTTCGAGAGCAGGGGCGAGAGCAGGTGTCCCTCAAGGTGATGGATGCCAAGGGCGGGGATGCCGAGTGCGAAGGCCAGGCTTTTCGCAAACGCGGTGCCGACCAGCAGCGCGCCTGCCAGTCCTGGCCCTTCGGTATAGGCGATTGCATCCAGCGAGTCGAGGTCGCGCTTGCCGCGCGCGAGCACCTCGCGCGCCAGTGGAACGATTCGGCGAATATGGTCGCACGAGGCCAGTTCGGGGACTACCCCACCGTAGGCCTGATGCATTGCAACCTGCGAGTGCAGCGCGTGCGAAAGGAGGCCGGCGCCGCTGTCGTACAACGCGAGCCCGGTTTCGTCGCAGGAGGTTTCGATTCCTAGAAACAGCATCCTGTTGATTTTAAAGGAATGTACCGAAATGATGTGCGTGAAGTGTGGGCTAACGCCATGTCGCGTGTCCAGTATCCAGGTGAGGGGTCAGCCCGCAGGACTGGCGTCGAACCGGGTTTTCCCGTTAGAATCCGCCCCTTTCGCCGAACCAGGGGGCTGGATCCCTGCGGCGGCCACAAGCGTTCAAGAGGGGTTATGCCGACTATTCGCCTTAAGGAAAACGAGCCGTTCGAAGTGGCGATGCGCCGTTTCAAGCGCACCATCGAGAAGACCGGGATGCTGACGGAACTGCGCGCACGCGAGTTCTACGAGAAGCCCACGGCCGAGCGCAAGCGCAAGCTCGCCGCTGCGGTGAAGCGCAACCACAAGCGCCTGCGCAGCCAGATGCTGCCGAAAAAGATGTATTGAGCAGCATCGCGAAACAGGCAACAGGCCGCGATCGCGGGACGCAAGTCCGGTCGCGGCTTTTTCATTTGTGGGGTTGGAAATGTCCCTGAAGGCACAGATCACCGAAGACATGAAGGCCGCGATGCGCGCAAAGGAGTCGGCCCGCCTGTCGACGATCCGGCTGCTGCTGGCGGCCATGAAGCAGCGCGAAGTCGATGAGCGCATCGAACTGTCGGACGCAGACGTGATGGGGATCATCGAGAAGATGATCAAGCAGCGCCGCGAGTCGATCGTGCAATATGAAAAAGGCGCCCGGGCCGACCTGGCGGATGCAGAAAAATTCGAGGTCGGCGTGTTGACGGCCTACCTGCCGCAGCAGATGGGCGAAGCCGACGTGGTCGCGGCCGTAGAGGCGGCGATTGCAGAGACCGGCGCGAAGGCCATGCCGGACATGGGCAAGGTGATGGCGATCCTCAAGCCGGCACTCGCGGGCCGCGCCGACATGGGCAGGGTTTCGGCGCTGGTCAAGGCGAAGCTCAGCGGCTAAATTCTCGGGGCGCTGCCCCGATGATCCCAGACTCGTTCAAACAGGACCTCCTCAATCGCGTCGACATCGTCGACGTGGTGTCGCGCTACGTCCCGCTGAAGAAGGGCGGCGCCAATTTCCAGGGCCTGTGTCCTTTCCACACCGAGAAGTCCCCTTCGTTCACGGTCAGCCCGAGCAAGCAGTTCTACCACTGCTTCGGCTGCGGAGCGCATGGCAACGCGATCGGCTTCATGATGGCGTACGCCAGCATGGGCTATGTCGATGCCGTGAAGGATCTGGCGGCCGGCGCCGGGATGACGGTGCCCGAGGCGCCGCGCTCGCCGCAGGAAATCCAGCGCCGCGATCGGGAGACCGACCTTTATGCGGTGATGGACAAGGCGATGGAGTTCTATCGCGCACAGCTCAAGGCCTCGCCCAAGGCGGTGGCCTATCTCAAGGGCCGGGGCCTGACCGGCGAAGTCGCTGCGCGCTTTGGCATCGGCTACGCGCCGGACGACTGGCAGGGGCTGAAGGCAGTGTTCCCCGAGTACCAGGACAAGAGCCTTGCCGAAACCGGGCTCGTGATCGACAACGAAGAAGGCCGGCGCTACGACCGGTTCCGCGACCGGGTGATGTTCCCGATCCTGAGCCAGCGCGGTTCGGTGATCGGGTTCGGCGGCAGGGTTCTTGGCGACGGGGAGCCCAAGTACCTCAATTCGCCGGAGACCGCGCTGTTCGAAAAGGGCCGCGAGCTATACGGCCTGACCCAGGCGCGCGACGCGATCCGCACTGCCGGACGCGTGCTGGTGGTCGAGGGCTACATGGACGTGGTCGCGCTGGCGCAGCATGGCGTGGGCTATGCCGTGGCAACGCTTGGCACGGCGACTACTCCAGTGCACGTCACCAAGCTGCTGCGCACTGCGGAGGAGATCGTGTTCTGCTTCGATGGCGACAAGGCAGGCCGCAAGGCTGCGTGGCGGGCGCTTGAGGTCAGTTTGCCGATGGCGATCGACACCAAGCCGATCCGCTTCCTGTTTCTTCCTGCGGAGGACGACCCGGACAGCTACGTGCGTGCGCACGGGCAGGAGGCGTTCGAGCGGCTCGCGCGCGCGTCGCAGACCTTGTCTGGTTTCCTGCTTGGGGAATTGCGTGCCGATGCCGACCTCGCGACAGCAGAGGGCCGTTCGAAGTTCCTGACCGAAGCCAAGCCCTACCTGCAGGCGATTGTCGCGCCCGGCCTCAAGTTGCAGCTGCTGAAGGAAGTCGCCGAGATGGGCCGCGTGTCACAGGACGAGGCCGAAAGGCTGCTTGAATTGCGAAGCCCTGGAGAGCGCAGCTACAGAAGACCGGCGCCAGGGCGCGTCGCGTCGCCGCTGATCACCGCGCAGGAGCAGAACCTGCTGCGTTGCGTGCTGGCCCTGCCCGCGCTTGCGGCGCAGCTGGACCTGGACCTGCTTGACGAACGGCTGGCCGAAACCGCGGCGTTGCATATCATCGCGGGCTGGCTCGAAGTGGAGGATGCGCCCAGCGAAGCCATGCTGGTGGAGCGCATGCGCGGCACCGAGCACGAGGCGGTGGTGGCCAGCGCGCAGGCCTCGATGCTGGAGCATGGGCCGAACGAGGAATCCGCCGCGCAGGAATTCAGTCAAATCCTCCTGTCGCTGCAGATCAAGCGCAAGAACCAGGAGATCGAGGCATTGATTCGCGATGCGGCAACCCGGCCCGAACTGGGGGCGGAACTGGCCCGGCGGACCAAGGAGCTCGCCCTGCTCAAGAGCCAGAGAATGTAGGAAGACCTCTGCTATAATCGAGGGTTACCCTCTCCCGTAAAGGGGTTTGCCCGCATCCGGGCAGGCCTTCTGCGGGCCACCAGCGCGAGGCAGGAATGGCCAAAGACAAGCGTAAGCCGGCGGCGAAGAAAGCGGTCGTTGCGAGGAAGATTGTGTCCAAAATCGCGAAGAAAAAAGCGAAGCCCGCCAAAGCGTTGAAAACGAACAGGGCGGCCTTGAAAACGAACAGGGCGATCAAGGGCAAGCCGCAAAATGGGCTCGCGAGTCGGGGGCTCGCGGGTCGGGCCCTTGCGAGCCGTCCTGCCACGAAAAAGAAAGCGACGGTGTCCAGGCCCCTGACGAAGAAGGCGCAGGCCAAGCCGGTGAAAAAACCTGCAACCAAGGCTGCCCAAAAGAAAGCGCCGCTGCCAAAGAAGGGCAAGGACAAGAAACTCGACAGCAAGGTCGCCGCGAACGTAAAGGCCCTGGTTTCGAAGGGCGTGCTCAAGGCGGGCAAGAAGGGGTCGGCTGACCTCCAGCCGCCTGCGGTTGCGGGCAAGGCGGTCAAGGGCCCCAAGGCGACTATCAAGAGCACCAAGGTTGCGCTCGAACTGCTTGAAGCGAAGGTCAACCAGGGCCTCAAGGTCGGCAAGGGCGTCAAGGGGCGCACGGGCCGGCGCACCAAGAAGGAAGCGTTCCTCGCGAATTCGCCGGAGCTGCCCAAAGAGGATGCGGAAACGCGCCGCACGCGCCTGCGCAACCTCATCAAGCTGGGCAAGGAAAGGGGCTTCCTGACCTACGCCGAGGTCAACGACCACCTGCCGGATGATCTTGTCGATGCCGAGCAGATCGAGTCGATCATCACGACTTTCGGTGACATGGGGATCCAGGTTTTTGACCAGGCGCCTGACCAGGAAACACTGCTGATCAACGAAGCCTCGCCGGTCGCCTCCACCGACGATGATGTCGAGGAGCAGGCCGAGGCGGCGCTGTCGACGGTCGATTCCGAATTCGGCCGCACTACCGATCCGGTGCGCATGTACATGCGTGAAATGGGTTCGGTGGAGTTGCTCACGCGCGAGGGTGAGATCGAGATCGCCAAGCGCATCGAAGCAGGCCTGAAGCACATGATCCAGGCGATCTCCGCGTGCCCGACGACGGTGCAGGACATCCTCGACCTTGCCGAAAAGGTCGACAAAGAGGAGATGCGCATCGACGAGGTCGTGGATGGCCTCATCGACCCGAACGCCAAGGACGATTTCGACCAGAAGAAAGCCGAGGCGGCCGAAGCGGCCGACAACAAGGCCGGCAAGGACGACAAGGACGACAAGGACGACGACAAGGATGCGTCGGATGACGATTCTGAGTCCGATGACGATGGCGCGGCGATCGCGGCAGCCAACCTGCTGGTGTTGAGGACCGACGCGCTGGTCAAGTTCGCGCGCATCCGGCGGCTTTACGAGAAGATGAAGAAGGCGCTCGAGGCGAGGGGATCGAAGGACAAGGACTACATCAACGCCCGCGACAAGATCTCCAACGAGCTGTTGGCGATCCGCTTCACCGCGCGCACCGTCGAGCGGCTCTGCGACGGGTTGCGCCGCCTGGTCGAGCAGGTGAGGTCGCACGAGCGCGAGATTCTCGAGATCTGCACGCGCAAGGCCGGCATGCCGCGCCAGCACTTCATCAAGATTTTCCCGGGGAACGAAGGGTCGCGCCGCTGGCTGACTGCTGAGGTCAACGGCAACAGCGCCTGGGCCACGCAGCTTGTGCGCCTTGAGCCGTCAGTGCTCGAGCTGCTCGGCAAGATGACCGCGGTGCAGCAGAAAATCGGTATTTCGCTCAAGGAGCTGAAGGACATCAACAAGCAGATGTCCACGGGCGAAGCGAAAGCGCGCCGCGCCAAGCGCGAGATGACCGAGGCCAACCTTCGGCTGGTGATTTCCATTGCGAAGAAGTACACCAATCGCGGCCTGCAGTTCCTCGACCTGATCCAGGAAGGCAATATCGGCCTGATGAAGGCGGTGGACAAGTTCGAATACCGTCGCGGCTACAAGTTCTCGACCTACGCCACATGGTGGATCCGCCAGGCGATCACGCGCTCGATCGCCGACCAGGCGCGCACGATCCGCATCCCGGTCCACATGATCGAGACAATCAACAAGATGAACCGGATCAGCCGCCAGATCCTGCAGGAAACCGGAGTTGAACCGGATCCGGCGACGCTGGCGCTCAAGATGGAAATGCCGGAAGACAAGATCCGCAAGATCATGAAAATCGCCAAGGAACCGATTTCCATGGAAACGCCGATCGGAGACG
>JBBQVP010000115.1:0-14004 GCA_038211455.1 Burkholderiales bacterium | reverse complement strand
CATCAGGTTCATCCAGCACGCGTACGGCGTGGGACGATCACAACAGTGACGCTGAGGCGGCAACCAGATACTGCTATCGGTTCGGAAACTTGAGCCCGGTCGTGCACAGCAGGGGACATAGACTGGATCCGGCGCGCCAGCCGCTTGTAAGACCGCGGCAACTACCCAGGCGCGCTAGAACAATTTGTCCTGCCGGGCGATCGCTTCATCCAGCGTCGCCTCGATCGATGCGATTCTACGCTTGGCCTGACCCAAGTCAAAACCGCCGCCGAGTTTGGTGGTGAGAAGTTCATGCGCGATATTGAGGGCGACCATGACCGCGATCCGTTCGGTCCCTGCAATCTTGCCGGATTTCTTGATGTCGGCCATTTTCCCGTCGACATACGCGACCGCCTGCAACAGGGCTTCGCGTTCGCCGTCCTCGCACGCGACCTTGTAGTTGCGGCCAAGGACGCTCACTTCCAGGGTTTTGGGGGCGTCTGCCATGCTTGGAACGGTCGTGCCTACTCAGGCAGGCGAACTAGCAGGTTTTCCAGCCGGAGTTTCGCGCCATCGATCTTTTCGGCCAAGCGCTTGGCATCGCTCTGCGCAAGCGACAGTTGCTGGCGCAATGACGAGTTTTCGGCACGCAACCGCTCGCACACCTGCGCGAACTGGGACACCTTGCCCTCGAGCGAGTCGAACTCCGCTTCCATCCGAACACTATAGTGGGATTTTTTCCTTTGCGTCAAGTAATAAGAGATGGTTATGGATGTTTTTGATGACCTTGAGTACGATCGCTGGCGTCGAATATTCGTCTGGCTATAATCACTCCCGCCGGGTTCCGATCCGGCGATTGCAGCACGGTGTCCGCCAGTCGATCCCGGCCGGTGGATGAAACGGGAAACAGGTGCGCGGCGGTCCGGCCAACGAAGCGTGGACTGCGGCAATCCCTGTACTGCCCCCGCAACGGTAAGCGAGAGGGTGCGCATCGTATCGGCCACTGCGGGTTGTTTGCCCGTGGGAAGGCAGCGCACCCGGCACACGGAGCAGAATACGCTCCGGGCGTCACTTGCGAGTCCGGAGACCGGCCTTGCTGCACAGGATTGCGAATGCCGCGGGGTGGCGGATTCCGGTCGGCCTCCGGCTGGCGGGCCGCTCTCCCGCGTTCTCAGCATTCCTGGATTGCCGTCAGCGGGGTTGGTGACGGCTATTGGGAGCGCTTCCATGCGTTTGCGTCAACTCACAGCGGCAGTCTGCGCCGTTGCACTTGTTTCGGCATTTGTATCCCCATCTCTGCGTGCCCAGCAGGACGACGTCCTGGTTGTATCTGCGACGCGCTTTCCGGACGATGCCCGCAGGCTGCCCGCGAGCGTCACGGTGCTGTCTGCAGACGACATCGCAAAGAGCGCGGCAAAGACGCTGCCGGATTTGCTCTCGGAGCAAGTCGGCGTCACGTTGAAAGACTTCTACGGTAACAATGCCGCGCTGACTTCGATCGACCTGCGCGGCTACGGTGTCACCGGACCGCAGAACACGCTGATCCTTCTTGACGGACGACGCATCACTGACATTGACCTTTCCTCGGTGCAGTGGGCGGCCGTTCCACTGTCCTCGATCGAGCGCATCGAGATCCTGCGCGGCACCGGCGCGGTGCTGTATGGGGATGGCGCCTCGGCGGGGGTGATCAACATCGTCACCCGCTCGCCGCTCCAGCCGGGCGCGCATGCGGAAATGGTCGGGCGGGCCGGGAGCTACAACACTCGCGAGGGCCGGTTTACGGGCAGCGTGGCCAACGAGCACTTCGGGCTGAACGCCTCGGTCTACGGATTCTCCTCTGACGGCTACCGCGCCAACAACCGGAACGAACAGGCCAACTATTCGACGAACATGCGCTGGGGCGGCAAAGACACCAGCGTCGACCTGAATTTCGGGATCGATAGACAGGACCTGCGCCTGCCAGGTGCGCGCCGCATCCAGCCCTCGATCGGCCTCGACGAGTACGCTAGCGACCCGCGCGGCGCGCAAACCCCGCTCGACTACGCCAGCCGTGACGGCGCGCGCGCCGCGCTCAAGCTGTCGCATCGGCTGGGCGAGGCCGAGCTGTCGCTGGGAATCGACTATCGCGACAAGGACCAGCGCTCCTATTTCGACCAGGGCGGATTTCCCATCTATCGTGCCGACGCGCTGAAGGTCACCTCGCTCACGCCACGCGCGCGAATTCCGTTCACGCTTGGGTCGATCTCGCATCGGCTGACCATTGGCGCCGATGTGCACGCCTGGCGCTACGACCGGCGCAGCGCCAACCTGCCGGAGAATGTGGCCCAACCGGTCAACCGCGTGCGGGTTGCACAGGACCGGTCGGCGTTCTACCTGCAGGATTCCATTCAGCTGACCGAGTCCACCGGGCTTACGCTGGGCTGGCGCCGGGAACGCGTGAAGATTTCAGGCAACGACACGGTGGATGCCACGGCTCCCGGATTCTTTTTCAATGCGGCCGCGCCGCAGGCGTCTGACGCGCAGCGACAGGACGCCTGGGAAATCGGCCTGCGGCACGCGTTCGGCGCCGGTTGGTCTGGCTTTGCACGCGCGGCGCGCAGTTTCCGCTTCGTTAACGTGGATGAAATCTACGAGAACGACGCGTTCTTCGCCCCGCAGTTTCAGATCCTTCGCCCGCAGCATGCCCTGACCCACGAGGTTGGCGCGGAGTGGAGGCGCACTGGATTCAGCCTGCGCGCGGCGCTGTTCCGCAGCGACGTGACCGACGAAATCCACCTCGACCCGTTCACCACCGGCGTTGGCAATACGAACCTGCCGCCGTCGCGCCGCCAGGGGATCGAACTCAACGGCACATGGAAGGCCAGCGATACTCTGGGGTTGACGGCCGGATACGCCTATACGGACGCACGGTTTCTCGAAGGGGTGTTGCCAGGCAGCGGGTTCGCGACCAACGTGAGTATTGCCGGCAAGAGGGTGCCGCTGGTTCCGCAGCACAAGCTGAACCTGGGGTTGTCCTGGGATGTGGCTCCGCAGACACGCGTCTCCGGCGCGCTCGCCTATGTGTCGAGCCAGTTCGTGGACAACGACGAGGCGAATTCGCTGGGTGCGAAAATTCCGGCATACACGGTTGTGGACATCAAGGCGACCAGGACGCTGGGTGGCGTCCGGTTGGGCCTGGCCGTGAACAACCTGCTCGACGAGAAGTACTACAACTACGCCGTGCGCAGCGCGTTCACGGCCGACCGCTACGCGGTGTATCCCTTGCCGGGGCGCACATTCATGCTTTCGGCGGAGTTCAAACTCTAAGCGGGAAGGCGCGTGCCAGCGGCAGGAGGGCGGGCATTTCTGCTATCTTGCGCGCATGCTGAAGGATGCCGTTCCGCTCGACGGGCTCTCACGGGCGCTGGTCATCAAGCTCCGCCATCACGGCGATGTGCTGCTGGCCTCGCCGGTGCTGTCGGTTCTCAAGGCTGCAGCGCCCAGGCTCGAAATCGACGCGCTGGTCTATGACGACACCGCCGACATGCTCAGCGGACATCCGGCGCTGTCCGAACTGCATTGCGTGGGCCGACGCTGGCGGGCAGAGGGCGTCGCGCACCGTGTTTCGGTTGAATGGACGCTATTCAGAACGCTGCGCGCGCGGCGATACGACCTGATCGTCCACCTGTGCGAACAACCACGCGGGGCCTGGCTCGCGCGGCATCTGGGTGCGCGCTGGTCGGTTGCGCCGGCGCTGCCGGACCGGGGCGAATTCTGGCGCAAAAGCTTCACGCATCTTTATCCCATGCCGAAGAACGGCCGACGCCACCAGGTCGAACTCAACCTCGATGCGCTGCGTCGTCTGGGCATTCAGCCGCCACCGGAAGGGCGGCGCGCGCACATCGTGGCCGGCATCGACGCCGATCGAACGGTGGCCGCCATCCTTGGCGCAGAGGGCCTCGGGAGACGGGGCTTTGTTCACCTCCATCCCGCGTCGCGCTGGAAATTCAAATGCTGGCCGGCGGAGAAGACCGCGGCGCTGATCGAGTGCCTGGCCGCCCGGGGAGAGCGGATCGTCCTGACCGCCGCACCCGACGAGGCGGAGAGCGCGCTGATCGGCGACATCCTGAAATCCGTACGGGCCCCTGTGGTGAATCTCGCCGGGAAATTGTCGATCAAGGAACTGGTCGCGCTGATCGGGAACGCAAAGCTTTCCATCTGCGTGGATTCCATGCCGATGCATGTGGCCAGTGCCGTCGGTACGCCGGTCGTTGCGCTCTTCGGGCCCAGCGGCGACATCGAATGGGGCCCATGGATGGTGCGTAACGCGGTGGTCACGGGCGACCAGGCGTGCCGCCCCTGTGGAAATGACGGTTGCGGCGGCGGGAAGGTCAGCGAGTGCCTGACGACGCTCGATGTGGGGCGTGTGTTCGATGCCGCCGAGCGCCTGCTTGCAGCGGGCTAATCGCGTGGAGTTCGCGGATGGATCACGTGCACGCGTACGGCTGGCACTGATTCGGCAGCGCTTCAATCCGTTTGGAGGTGCCGAGCGGTTCATCGAGCGCGCGATAGCCGCACTCAAGCGCGAAAACGTCGATGTCACGATGATTACCCGCGCTTGGCGTGGCGCGAGCGCGCAGCATGCCCTTGTCGTCGATCCGCCGTATTTTGGGCGATTGTGGCGTGACGCCTCGTTCGCGCGCGGCGTGCGGCAGCTACTGGGCCGCGAGCCCTTCGATCTCGTCCAGTCGCACGAGCGCATTCCGGGATGCGACCTGTATCGGGCCGGTGATGGGGTTCACCGGCAATGGCTCGACCATCGCGCTGCGCAAGCTTCCGCATTCGAACGATGGGGTATCCGCTTCAATCCCTACCATTGGTACACCTGTGCCGCCGAACGCGCGATGTTCGAGCATCCCCGCTTGCGGGCCGTGATCTGCAACTCGAAGATGGTGGCGGGGGAGATCCGCAAGCACTTTTCGATTGCAGCCGAAAAGCTGCACGTGATCTACAACGGCGTGGATCTTGAGTATTTCCACCCCGCCCTCCGAACGACGTTGCGGGAGGGCGCACGCACCGAACTGGGCTGCGCGCAGAACGACACGGTGTTCGCGTTCGTCGGTTCCGGATTCGCACGCAAGGGACTCGCGAGCGCGATCGATGCGCTCGCAGTCGCCGGACGGCCAGACTTCCGCCTGCTTGTCGCAGGCAGCGACCGGTCGGCAAAACGCTTCCAGCGGCAGGCGGAAACAGCCGGTGTCGGCGGGCAGGTTCGCTTTCTTGGTGGGCGCGAGGATGTGCGCCCGGTGTATGCGGCGGCGGATTGCTTTATCCTGCCGACGCGATACGATCCCTTCCCGAATGCGGCGCTGGAAGCGCTCGCCATGGGGCTGCCCGTGATTGTAAGCACTCAATGTGGCGCGGCTGAACTCGTGCGCAGTGGCGTCAACGGCTGGGTTTGCGAGCCAGACCGCGCGCAAGATCTCGCACGGTTGTTGCTCGAGGCGGCGGCGCAGATCGGCGAACCCCTGCGCCGGGAAGCCCGTGCGAGCGTGGAAGGATTCGGCATCAACCGGATGGCCGACCAGATGATTGAGCTGTACCTGCTGCTGCTTGGTCGCACAGAGATGCGCGGGCAGGCGGGCACCTGAGAACGTAACCATGCGCCGTCCTCCCAAGACTCCCGCTTTCTCCCGGAGCGCCCATGCCTGAGGCCCGGCAAAACAGTCGCCAGCTATATTTGCGCCTGCTGACCTACGTCCGCCCGCATGCCAGGGTGTTTGCATTCGCGCTGCTGGGGATGATCGCGACGGCGGCAACCGAACCGCTGTTTCCGGCCCTGATGAAGCCGCTGCTCGATGGCGGATTTGCCGGCGGCCCGCAATCCTCGCGGTTCGCGCCATGGGTCTTCGCCGTATCCCTGGTCGGCATTTTCGTCCTGCGCGGAATTTTCTTCTTCACGGCGTCCTATTTCTCCGCCTGGGTGTCGAATCGTGTCGTGTTGGACCTGCGTGCCGCGATGTTCAACCGGATGATCAGGCTTCCGGCTGCATTCTTCGACGAGCGCAGTTCCGGCGCGCTGCTGTCCAAGATCGCATACGACGTCGCGGGTGTGACGGCCGCGGCGACGACAGTCCTGACGGCCCTCGTGCGCGACTCGCTGTCGGTCATCGGGCTGCTGGCCTGGCTGATGTACATCAACTGGAAGCTCACCCTTGTTGCGCTGGCGGTCGGTCCCCTGGTGTCCATCGTCGTGAAGCTTTTCTCCAGGCGGCTGCGGGACATGAGCCGGGGCGCCCAGGAGGCGATGGGCAGCCTTACGCAGGTGCTGCAGGAAACGATCGAATGTCAGAAAGTGGTCAAGGTCTTCGGCGGACAGGAATACGAAGCGCGCCGGTTCGATAAGGCGAACCAGCGCCTGCGCGGGTTCAACATGCGACAGACGGTGCCGGCCGCCCTGACTGTGCCGATCACGCAGGTGCTGGCGTCGATGGCGCTGGCGGTGATCGTCTATATCGGCCTGCAGGAATCCATCGCACAGCGGACGACGATCGGTGAGTTCGTTTCGTTTGTCACCGCGATGCTGATGCTCCTGGCCCCGCTGAAGCACCTCACCGAGATCTCCGCGCCGCTGCAACGCGGGCTCGCTGCGGCCGAGAGCGTCTTCAGCCTGATCGACGAGCCCGTGGAAACCGACGGCGGAAGTATCGCCCTGGCGCGCGCTGAAGGGCATGTGAGCTTCGAGAATGTGGAGTTCACCTACGCCACGCGAACCGAGCCGGCGCTGAAGGGAATCAATCTGCGCATCGAGCCCGGCGAGACCGTAGCCCTTGTCGGCGGGTCCGGCGGCGGAAAAACCACACTTGCCAATCTGCTGCCGCGTTTTTACGTACCCACAGCGGGGCGAATATTGCTCGACGGCCACGATCTCCAGGCCCTGACCCTCGACAGCCTGCGCGGCAATATCGCGTTGGTGTCGCAGGAGGTGGTGCTATTCAACGACACGATCGCTGCCAACATTGCCTACGGCCGCCTGGCCGGCACAAGCCGCGAGTCAATCGTGGCGGCCGCGGAGGCAGCACATGCGATGGATTTCATCCGCGATACGCCGGAAGGGCTGGATACACTGATCGGCGAAAACGGTATGCGGCTCTCCGGCGGGCAGCGGCAGCGTCTCGCGATCGCGCGTGCCCTGCTGAAGGACGCGCCATTGCTGATTCTGGATGAAGCGACATCCGCCCTCGACTCGGAGTCCGAGCGCCAGGTGCAGGCCGCGCTGGAAGTGCTGATGCGCGGGCGCACCACGCTCGTGATCGCACATCGCCTGTCGACCATCGAGCGCGCCGACCGCATCCTCGTGCTCGATCGCGGCCGAATCGTCGAGTCCGGACGGCATGCGGAGTTGCTCGCCGCGGGTGGGACTTACGCGCGTCTGTACACGACGCAGTACGCTGCGCAGGACGCGCAAGCCGCGGAGCCTCCGGCGGGATGAGGCCGCTGTCAATTGTCCACACCGAGTCTTCGCTCGGCTGGGGTGGGCAGGAAATCCGCATCCTCAGCGAGGCGGCCGGAATGATCCGTCGCGGTCACCGCGTGCAGTTGCTCTGCCCGCCCGAGGCGCGCATCCATGACGAGGCGGGGCGGTTCGGCGTGCCGGTGCACGCATTGCCGATCGGCAGGAAGCGCATGCGCGGGCTGTCCGCGATGATCGGGTGGTTCCGCGCGCATCGCTGCGATGTGATCAATACCCACAGTTCGACGGACTCTTGGCTGGCTGCGCTCGCCATGCTGACGCTGGGCAAGCCCGCGCAGATCGTGCGCACGCGGCATATCTCGGCGAAGGTTCCGCAGAACCGGATGACCCGCTGGCTGTATGGCAGGGCCGCGGCAAGAATCGTGACCACCGGCGATGCGCTGCGCCGGCAGTTGATCGAGGACAACGGCATCGAAGAGGAAAAAGTCGTGTCGGTTCCCACGGGAATCGACACCGATCGTTTCGTCCCCGGCGACAAATCGGCGGCGCGCGTGAAACTCGGCCTGCCGATCGACCGCACGCTGGTCGGCATTGTCGCTACGCTGCGCAGCTGGAAGGGACACCGCTATCTGCTCGAGGCCTGCGCGGGGCTGCCAGCGGATATCGGGCTGGTCATCGTGGGGGACGGGCCGCAGCGGGAGGCCTTGCAGGCGAAGATCGCTGCACTCGGCCTGCAGGATCGGGTCTGGATGCCGGGCAACCAGAACGATGTGCTGCCCTGGCTTCAGGCGCTCGATGTGTTTGCGCTGCCTTCGTATGCGAACGAAGGCGTGCCGCAGGCGCTGATCCAGGCGATGCTGGTCGGCCTGCCCTGTGTCTCGACACCGGCGGGAAGCATCGGCGAGCTTGCCCTAGACGACAAAACGGCACTGGTCGTGCCGGGCCAGGATGTGGCGGCGCTGCGCGAGGCTGTTGCGCGGCTCATCGGGGATCCGGGGCTTCGCGCCAGGCTCGGCGGCGCCGCGCGCGCCCATTGTGCCGGGACGTATTCGCTCGGACACATGCTCGACCGGATGGAGGCTGTCTTCCAGGATGCTGCAGCGCTTGGAACCGGGAGGGCATGAATGTCGCGCGGCGTGAACCGTCTGCGGGCGCTCGCGGGCGCCATGCTGGGTGCCGGGCAGCGGCGGCCGGCGGCGCGCCCCGAGAACCCGGGAAAGATCCTTGTACTTCACGAGCTTCTATTGGGCGACACGCTGATGCTGGCGCCGTTGCTGGCGGCGCTGCGCCTGCGCTACCCGGCTGCCGAAATCTTCGTGACCATGCGGCCCCCTTACGCGCCGCTCTTCAGCGGGCGTCCCTACGGCGCGATAGCGCTGCCTTTTTCCGAAAGGAACACGAACGCGCTGGCCGCGCTGGCACCGGCACGCGATTGCGATATCGCGATCCTGCCGGGTGAGAACAGGCATGCAGTGTTTGCCCGCGCCCTGGGGGCCAGGTGGATCGTTGCCTTTTCCGGCAGCCGGCCGGCGTGGCGGGATCGGACGGCCGACGAGCTTGTAACGATGCCCGCGGTCCCGACGGGCCTCGCTGACATGTTTGGATTGCTGGCCGGGGTGCACGCCGGTTCCGGCGTGGCCTCCGGGGAGCCATTGCGCTTCGTGCCGGGCGACTGGCCCGCGCCCGAATTCAAACCTTTCGATGCGCCGCAGGCGCCGTACGCGTTACTGCATGTCGGCGCCGGTTCGCCGTTGCGCCTGTGGGAGCCGCACAAATGGAAAACCGTTGCGGATACGCTCGCGGAAGGGGGGCTGCAGGTGGCCTGGAGTGCCGGCCGCGAAGAGGCCGAACTTGTCCGCGCGATCGACCCCGGAGGGCGGCACCGCTCCTACGCAGGCCAGCTCGACCTGGCGCAACTTTGGCACCTGCTTGCAGGCGCGCACCGGGCGGTCACGCTCGACACGGGGATCGCGCATATGGCAAAGCTGACCGGCACGCCGACGGCTGCGCTGTTCGGCCCGGGGTCCGACGTGCTGTTCGGCAAGGGCGAGTTCTGGAAGGGTGCTGAATTCCATGCGGTGACGATCACGCCGTTCCCGTGCCGCGACCAGCGCATCCTGTTCAAACGCGAGCTCGCCTGGGTGCGCCGCTGCAACCGGACGCTTGCCGAGTGCCCCCGGCCGCGCTGCATGGAGGCGATCACGCCGGAGCTGGTCGTCTCAGCCCTGCAAGTAGAATAGCGACCATGCTGCTTGTCACCGGAGGCGCCGGTTTTATCGGCGCGAATTTCATTCTCGACGCGTTCGCTGCGAGCGGGGAACCCGTAGTCAATCTGGACAAGCTGACCTACGCTGGGAACCTGGCCAACCTTGCGACCCTGTGCGACGATTCACGCTACGTTTTCGCGCAGGGCGATATCAACGACCGGGTCCTGGTCAGGGGGCTTCTCGCTGCGCATCGGCCGCGCGCGATCGTGCACTTCGCCGCCGAGAGCCATGTGGACCGTTCGATACACGGGCCCGGCGAGTTTGTGCAGACCAACATGGTGGGCACCTTCAGCCTGCTGGAAGAAGTGCGCAACTGGTGGTCCGCATTGCCGGCGCCGGAAAAGGAAGAGTTCCGCTTTCTGCATGTGTCGACCGACGAGGTCTACGGTTCGCTCGGGCCGCAGGACGCGCCGTTCAGCGAGCAGACCGCGTATGCACCCAACAGCCCCTACAGCGCATCGAAGGCAGGCTCGGATCACCTCGTGCGGGCTTACCACCACACCTACGGCCTGCCGACGCTGACCACCAACTGTTCGAATAATTACGGCCCTTTCCAGTTCCCGGAAAAACTGATCCCGCTGATCATCCACAACGCCCTGGCCGGGAAGCCCTTGCCGGTCTACGGTGACGGCAGCAATGTGCGCGACTGGCTGTATGTCGGCGACCATTGCGCGGCGATCCGCGCGGTACTTGAGCGCGGGCGCGCTGGCGAGGTCTACAACATCGGCGGCGGTGCGGAGATGAAAAACATCGACGTCGTGCATGCGGTGTGCGCGATCCTCGATGCGGCCAGGCCGCGCAGCGCGGGATCCTATGCCGCGCAGATTACCTTTGTTAAGGACCGGCCGGGGCACGACCGGCGCTATGCCATTGATGCGGCAAAGATCCGCGCCGAACTTGGCTGGATGCCTGCAGAGAGTTTCGAGTCCGGACTGCAAAAGACGGTGCACTGGTATCTCGAGCACCAGGCGTGGGTTCGGGACGTGGCCAGCGGGGGGTACCGTACCTGGGTGGATCGTAACTATGCGTCGCGGGGCACTGCTTGAGCGGGGTGGGCAGGAGCGGCCCGGAGCGATCGGCAGGCGAAAGAACGGCACTGATCACAGGCGTGGCCGGGCAGGATGGCGCGACGCTGGCCGCGCAGTTGCTCGACAAGGGATATCGCGTGGTGGGAGCGTACAGGCCAGCTGCGAAACCGGATTTCTGGCGACTGGATTCGCTAGGGGTACGCAGTCACCCGCACCTGAGCCTCGAGCCCCTCGACCTGGCCGACGCGCATCGGTGCCTTGAGCTGGTCAAAACGTGCCGGCCATCCGAGCTGTACAACTTCGGCGGATTGAGTTTCATCGGGCAGTCGTTTGTCGAACCGCTGCAAACGGCGCAGTCAACCGCGATAGGCGCGATGAACCTCCTGGAAGCGATTCGCGTGACCGATCCGGGTATCCGCTTCTGCCAGGCCTCGAGTTCCGAATTGTTCGGCCAGGTGACTGTGAGCCCGCAGGACGAGGACACGCCGTTTCGTCCGCGCAGCCCGTATGCGGTGGCGAAGTTGTTCGCGCACTGGGCGACCGTGACCTATCGCGAGTCCTATGGGATGTTCGCGTCCAGTGCGATCCTGTTCAACCATGAATCCCCCTTGCGCGGAGCGGGTTTCGTTACGCGCAAGATCACCGAGGCGGCGGCGCGGATCCGGCTCGGGCTGCAGGAGGTGGTCGAGCTGGGCAATCTCGATGCATCCCGTGACTGGGGCTATGCGCCCGAGTACGTGGAGGGGATGTGGCGCATGCTGCAGGCGGATACGGCCGACAGCTACGTGTTGGCCAGCGGCCAGCTGACGACGGTACGGAAGTTCGCCGAAAGTGCGTTTCGGGCAGCCGGGATCGAGCTGCTCTGGCAAGGCGCGGGGCTGGATGAGACGGGTCACGAGACGCGGAGCGGAAAACTGCGTGTCAAAGTGTCGGAGGCATTCTTCAGGCCAGCCGAGAGCACGCCATTGTGCGGCGACGCGCGTAAGGCAGAGCGCCTGCTGGGATGGAAAGCTGTTACGCGCCCCGAGGAGATCTGTCGCCTCATGGTCAAGGCGGACCTGGAGCGGCTGGGTGCAAAACGAAACGAGGCAGGGGGAATACGATGAAGGGAATCATTCTCGCAGGCGGTTCTGGAACGCGGCTCTACCCGGCCACGCAGGTGGTGTCCAAGCAGCTCCTGCCGATCTACGACAAGCCGATGGTGTATTACCCCCTCACCACGCTGATGCTGGCGGGAATCCGCGAGATCCTGTTGATCTCAACACCGCAGGACACGCCACGCTTCCAACAGCTGCTCGGGGATGGCGAGCAGTGGGGGATACATATCCGCTATGCAGTCCAGCCTGCCCCGGACGGGCTCGCGCAGGCGTTCATCATCGGCCGGAAATTCGTGGGAAGCGATTCGGTGGCGCTGGTCCTGGGCGACAACATTTTCTACGGCCATGATTTGTCCACGCTGCTGGGTTCTGCAGTAAAGCGCGATACTGGCGCCACCGTTTTCGCCTATGCGGTCAATGATCCGCAGAGATACGGGGTGGTGGAGTTCGACGCCGACGGGCGCGCGATCAGCCTTGAGGAGAAGCCTGCGCACCCCAAGTCGCGCTACGCCGTGGTCGGCCTGTACTTCTACGACAACCGCGTGCTCGATGTCGCTGCCAGCCTGAAGCCCTCGGCACGCGGCGAGCTGGAAATCACCGATGTGAACCGCAAGTACATGGAGTGGGGCGAACTGGTGGTCACGACGATGAGCCGCGGCTACGCCTGGCTCGATACCGGCACGCACGAATCACTCCTTGAGGCTTCGAGCTTCATCGAGACGATCGAGCGTCGGCAGGGGCTCAAGGTTGCGTGCCCCGAAGAGATCGCTTTCCGGCTGGGGTACATCGACGCCGCCCAACTCGAGGCGCTTGCCCGGCCGTTGGCAAAAAGCGGCTATGGCGAGTACCTGCTGCGCCTCTTGTCCGAAAGGGTGTTCTGATGAAGGTCACGCCAACGGCGCTGCCAGAGGTGCTGCTCCTCGAACCCAGGGTGTTCGGCGACGAGCGCGGCTTCTTCCTGGAGCGTTACAACAAACGAACTTTCGCGGACGCGACGGGCCTGGACGTTGAGTTCGTCCAGGACAACCACTCCCGTTCGGCAAGGAATGTTCTGCGCGGGCTGCACTACCAGATCAGCCAGGCGCAGGGAAAGCTGGTCTGGGCAATCGCCGGCACGATCTACGATGTCGCAGTCGACCTTCGCCGGAGTTCCCCGACATTCGGCCGGGCGGTGGGTCTCGAACTATCGGCGCAGTCCCAGAACATGCTCTGGGTTCCGCCCGGATTCGCGCATGGTTTCCTGGTGACCTCCGACGCGGCCGAAGTGATTTACAAGACCACCGACTACTACGCGCCGGCGCACGAGCGGGTTTTGCACTGGAACGACCCGGCGCTGGGGGTCGTCTGGCCGCTCGAACCCGGTATTGAGCCCGTCTTGGCGGCGCGGGACCGCGAAGGAAAGGCGCTGGAATCTGCCGAGCTGTTTGACTAACCTGCTTGACAAATGCGCGTCCGGGCTCCCCGATCACGGAGCGCGGCGCAATCCCAACGCAATGCGCGGTTGCGACAGAAGGAAACGCACGGCGCTGCGCAGGTGCCAGAAGGCGTAGCGCGGGTTTCTGCGGCTCTCCCGCCGCGCGGCATGGATCACCGAGGCAGCCGGGCATACCGTGACCTCGAACCCCCGGGCGCGCAGCCGCGCGCAGAGGTCGACGTCCTCGTAGTACAGAAAGTAACGTTCGTCAAAGCCGTCCATGGAGCGCAGCGTGCCGGTCCGGAACAGCATGAACATGCCGGCGACCCAGTCGGGGTGGTAGGTGGCGTCGCCTGATGGTGGCGGAATATGCGGGCGGTGACCGAACGCTTTCGCGGCCAGGGTGAATACGCTCGGGAAATCACGCGCATGATCCTCCGGCATCAGGTCGGGGCCGGTCACCAGCGGCGCAACCACGCCGGCGCCTTGATCCACCAGAACGGCGGCCAGGACGGGAAACGGGTCGGCGCCCAAGCGAATGTCCGGGTTCAGGACGCAGAACAACCCGGTGCGCGCAAGTGTCAGCGCGGCATTGTGGTTGGCGCCAAAGCCTTTTGGAGCGGGGTTGCGTATCACCTCGATCTCGAACGGGTGGCGCTGATGCGCCCATGCCTCCTCAGGCTCCGGCAGGTTGAGCGTGAGAATCACCCGCAATGGGGTTGAGACGCGCGCCCCGATGTCAGCGAGCAATTCGGCGACGAGGCCG
>JBBQVP010000114.1:0-14330 GCA_038211455.1 Burkholderiales bacterium | reverse complement strand
AGGCGACGGTTATACCTACCTTATGGGTACGACGACGACCGCGATCTATGCCTCGCTGGTCAACAATTCACCTTACAACCTGAAGTTGGACCTGCCGCCGGTGGCCGTGCGCGGCCTGTCCGCGATGGTGGGCGTCGTGCGGGCGACGTCGCCGGCCCACTCGCTGCAGGAACTGGTCGCGCTGTCGAAAACCAAGCCACTGAGTGCGGGCTCGGGCGGCAACGGCACGCCACAGCACCTGGTGCTGGAAATGTTCAACGGTGCAACCGGCGCAAAAATACTGCACGTTCCGTACAAGGGCGGCGGGCCCGCCCTGATCGGCTTGCTGGGCGGCCAGATCGACGTGGTCTTCTCGCTTTCCGCCGAATGCCTGCCGCACGTCAAGTCGGGAAAGATGCGCGCGCTGGCGGTCAGCACGCCGCAGCGCTTCCCGCTGATGCCCGAGGTGCCGACGATGGCCGAGGCCGGGTTTCCGAGCGTCCAGGCGACCGGTTGGACCGGCCTGATGGTGCCCTCAAGCACGCCGCGGGACATCGTTGTGAAAATCAACGCGGAACTGAACCGGCTGATGTCGACGCCGGAAATGAAATCGCGCCTGTCCGATCAAGGGTTTCTGCCGGTCACGATGGACGTCGCGCAGACCGAGAAATTCGTCGACGACGATGTCGCACGCTGGGGCAAGGTCATCCGCGACGGGAATATCAAGTCGGAGTAGGGCACCCGGTAGCTAACCGGGCGGACGGAAAGGCCGGACCGGTAGTCGCTTGGACCTGCAAATTTGTCCCTGGCTCAAATGGCCCTTCAACTTCAAAACCAAAGCAGGGAATGCCCCGAATTCAGGGCAAGGTAAAAAGCATCCGCGTTCCCTGGCCCGGGCTGCTTTCCGCCCGGATACTGCCGCCATGGGCCTCCACAATACATCGCGAGATATACAGGCCCAAGCCAAGCCCACGCCGGTCGTTCTTGCCGACCTGCCAGAACCGCTCGAATACGGCCTCTAACATCGCTGTGGGAATTCCATCGCCGGTGTCATCAACGCAAAACTCCAGCACGTCACCGATGCGTTTGTAGTGCACATGAATACTTCCACCCTTGGGGGTGAATTTGATCGAATTGGCGATCAAATTGGCGAGTACCTGCAGCAAACGATCGTGGTCAAACTCCGCCAGGCAAGGGCCTTGCTCGTCCTGCACTGCAAGAGACACCCCCTTTGCCGATGCAGCAGCCTGCAGGGCATCCACCGCCTCAAGCACCAGCGATGCGACGTCGCCCTGAGTCGTATGCATGGCCAGTTTTCCAGCGTCGATGCTGGCGACATCAACCAGGTCGCCAATCAGGCGGTTCATGCGTTCGCCGTAGCGCTGGATACGCGTAGTTTCGAGCAACAACTTCTCCCTGTCGCTGTGTTTCTCCAGTTTTTCCGCAAGCAACTGTGAACTCACCACGATCCCGTTGAGAAGATCGCGCATATCGTGGGAGACCATGCCAAGGAAATCGTCCCTGGTGGCGAGCGCGTCGTCGGCGCGGGCGCGCTCTGTCAGCAAATATTTGTCCGTAGCATCACGCTCTAACGGCAATAGCCGGGTCAGGACGCGGGACCTTACGTCGCGCTCGCGGCGAACGCGCTCATCTGCCGCAGCCCGTTCGTCGTGCAGGGTTGCGTCTTCTGCTTCTCGTTCTTCAGCAACAGCGGTTTGCAGGGCGGGTGGTGTGGTGACGTCAACCTTTTTGTCCTCCCTTTCGCGTGCCGTGGCCAATACGGCATCCGCATTTTCCCGTGCATGCTCTACGACCGCGTCAGCATGGTCTTCTGTAACCAACCGGTTTGCAGTTATTTCCTGATCGCTTTTTTCACGCTCCTCACGCAGGCTTGCGTCGGTGTGTTCGCGCTCAGGTGATTCCTCGGGAATGATGCTTTGCATCGATTGACTGTACTCCTTTCAGCGTTGTTAGCTAAATCGGAATTATTCCCCATATCGGCGATCCGTCCGGGGGGGGGCTACGGCTCTTCGCGAGCGAGGGCGGGATAAAATCAACACGAGAAGTTGATAGGGAAAACAAAGGAAGCCACGCTGTGTCGCCTCCCGTGATTGGCAGACCTACGCCATTTCGTGCACCTTTGCTGCCTCTCCCCACGCCTTGTCCCATTCATTGCCGAGGAAATCGAGTTCGCGCCCGTCGGGCTGGAAGAACTTGTTGGGCAACTGGAACATCGCAACCGAGAGATTTCCCTCCGGACCCGCGGCGGCCTCGTGCCGGCTTCCCGCCGGTCGCCAGACGAAATTGCCGGCCGTCACGGTGCCTTCGGCGCACACCAGCGTGCCATCCAGCAGGTAGGTCTGCTCGATCAGGACGTGCTCATGGTCGGGCAGGCGCGCGTTCGGGGCCATCTTAAGCAGCACAGTCAGCAGCCCCGTGGACTTGTCTACGAGGAGCGTTTTCGCTTCCACGCCCGGATAGGCGGTCTTGGTCCAGGGCAGCTTGGCCACATCGACGAAGCGCGAGGCCATCGGCGGCAGGTCCTGGAGGGCAGGTGCGTTCGGGGTGACGGCAGTGGTCATGGAGAGGTTCCTCGGTTCGGGTTCGATAACGCGCATTATGCCGCGACAGCACGCCCGGATGCTACAGGCCCATGTAAGCCTGCCGCACCCGGTCATCGTGCAGCAGATCCGCGCCGCTGCCGGACATCACGACCTGGCCGTTTTCCAGCACGTACGCGTGCGCCGATATCTTCAGCGAGACCGCGACGTTCTGCTCGACCAGCAGGATGGTGATGCCGCGGGCGTTCAGCGCGCGGATGATGCGGAAAACTTCCTGTACTACCGTGGGGGCCAGGCCGAGCGAGGGCTCGTCGAACATGATGAGCTCCGGCTGGCCCATCAGGCAGCGCCCGATCGCGAGCATCTGCTGCTCACCGCCCGACATCGTGCCGGCGAGCTGCGCGCGGCGCTCGGCGAGGCGCGGGAACATCGCAAAGACCTCGTCCATGGTCCGCTTGGCGCTTGCGCGCGCGCGCGGCAGCAGTCCGCCCATCTCCAGATTCTCGAGGACGCTGAGCGAAGGGAAGATCTGGCGCCCCTCGGCAACCTGGCCAATGCCGAGGTTGCAGGTGGTGAAGGACTCGGAGCCCGTGATGTCCTCACCCCTGAAGCGCACTTTCCCTGAGCGAGGCTTCTCCAGTCCGGCAATGGTGCGGATAAGGGAGGACTTTCCGGCGCCGTTGGCACCGACGATGGCGACGATCCTGCCAGTCTCGACTTCGAGCGAAACCTCGGAGAGCGCCTGCGCATCGCCGTAATAGAGGTCGAGCTTTTCCACCGTGAGCAGCGCGCTCATACCTCGGTGTCCTCGCCCAGGTAGCATTCAAGGACGGCGGGATCGCGCACGACTTCCTGCGGCGTTCCACGGGCGATGATCTCGCCGTGATGCAGGACCACGATGCTCCCGGCCAGCGCCATGACGGCGCGCATGACGTGCTCGATCAGCAGGATCGTCAGCCCGTCCCTGGCGTTGAGTTCCTGAAAGATCGCGACCATCTGGTCGCACTCCGTGGGCCTCAGCCCGGCCATCACCTCGTCGAGCAGCAGAAGTTTCGGTCCGGTTGCGAGCGCCCGGGCCACTTCAAGCCGTTTCCTGTCCGGCAGGGTCAACGATGACGCAGGCAGGTCGCGCTTGGGCCCCAAACCCAGTCGCTCGAGGATGGTCGCAGCGATCTTGCGCGCCTCGTCGGGCCGCCTGGTGCGGTTGAACGCACCGACGATGACGTTGTCGAGCACCGACAGGCCGGCGAACGGCTTGACGATCTGGAACGTGCGTCCCACGCCTCTCATGCAGATCTGGTCCGGCCGCAGACCGTCGATGCGACTGCCGGAAAAAATGATCTCCCCGGTGTCGGGCGGAAATACGCCGGCGATCATGTTGAAGCAGGTCGTCTTGCCGGCGCCGTTCGGGCCGATCAACGCGACGATCGCACCTTCGGGCACCGCGACATCCGCCGCGGTCACCGCCTTCAGCCCGCGGAAGGACTTGGAGATCGCGCGCGCTTCGAGCAGGGCGGTCATTTGCCCAACCCGAGCTTGCGCGCCAGCGTCGGCCAGATGCCGTTCGGCAGGAACATTACGACGATGAGCAGCACCACGCCGTAGAACACCTGCTTGATGCCCGGGATCTCGACGCCGAGCATGGCAAGCACCTCGGTAATGCTGTCGGCAAGCACCGTCAGGACAAAGGCGCCCAGGATCGGGCCGAACAGCGTGCCGATCCCGCCGATGATCGGTCCGAGGATGATTTCGATCGAACGGCTGATGTGAAATATCTGTTCAGGAAAAAGGTTGTTGTAGTAGAACGCGAAAAACACGCCCGATACTGCGGTCATGCCGGAACTGATGAGCACCGCAAGCATTTTGTAGCGGAAGGTGTTGATCCCCAGCGCCTGCGCGGCCTCTTCGTTCTCGCGAATCGCCTGCCAGTAATAGCCCGCGCGGCTTTTCAGCAGCCACGAACACAGGGCCAGCGCGCCCGCCGCCAGCAGCAGCATCGCGTAGTAGTACATCGCCGGCGGACCGCGGAAATTGAGCAGGTCCATCTGTTCGCGCTGCGCTACCTTGAGGAACAGGCCGCCCGAGGCGCCGACCCATTGGATATGGTCGAACCCGATGCGCGTGAACTCGGCGAAAGCAATCGTCAGCAATGCGAAGTAGACCCCGGAGATGCCGAAACGGAAGGCGAGAAACCCGATCGCCGCGCCGATCGCCATGCAGAACGCGATCGCAAGCCACAGCCCGGCCCACGGGCCGATCCCGAGTTTCACGAACAGCGCTGCCGCGACATAGGCACCGACCCCCACATAAAGCGAATGCCCGAGCGACAACTGGCCCGCGAACCCCATCATCACGTTCCAGGCCTGCCCCGTGTAGGCAAAGTAGAGGATCAGCGTGGCCACCGAGAGCACGTAGCTGTTCGCAAACGCCGGCAGCACAAGAAGTACGGCCAGCAGCGCGCCGAGCAGGACCATGGCGCGCGTGTTCATGCCTTCCTCCCCAGCAGGCCCTGCGGGCGGAACAGCAGGACCAGGATCAGCAGCGCGAACCCGAACATGCTCTTGGCCGAGGGCGCGAAGAACAGCCCGGCCAGCGCTTCGGATACCCCGATCAGGATCCCGCCGAGCAGCGCTCCGGGCATCGAACCGAGCCCGCCGACGATCACGATGACGAATGCGAGCAGCGTATATCCGGGCCCGAGCGTCGGCACGACGTCTACCAGAAGGATCATCATGCAGCCGGCGATTGCGACGCAGGCTGAGCCCAGCCCGAAAGTCAGGGCGTACAGGTGCTTCACGTTCAGGCCGATCACCTTTGCGCCGAGATTGTTGTCGGCGCAGGCGCGGATCGCCTTCCCGGTCCGGGTGTGCTTGAAAAAGGCAAACAGGCCGGCGCTGGCCGCCACTGCCATGCCTGCGGCATACAGGCGCGCCTTGTCGAACAGGATCGGGCCGAATTCGAACGACTCGAGCTGGTAGTCCACCTGCACGTTGAGCGCGCTGGGGCCGAAGATCATCAGGAGTGAGTTCACCATGATGATCGCGACCGCAACCAGCAGCATGAACTGGGAGTGCTCGGGACGGGTGATGAACGGGTTGATCAGCCCGGCCTGCATCGCGTAACCCAGCGCAAAAAACGCGATCGCCACCGGGATCACCGACACGAACGGATCGAGCTTGAAGGCTCCGAACAGGGCGACGGCGGCGTACATGGCGATGGTCATCATCTCGCCGTGGGCGAAGTTCACCACCCGCACCACGCCGAAGATCACCGACAGCCCGAGCGCCATCAGGCCGTACACGAGCCCGGTCAGCAGGCCCGAAAGGACGACGTTGGCAATCAGATCCGCAGATGGCATGGAGGGGCCGCAGTTACGACACAGCTACAAAAAAGGGGCCGGCATGACCGGCCCCTTTTGCTGAGGAATGCGCGCGGGAGCCGCGCTCAGGCCGGCTTGTACCCGGGCATCGGGAACACCGGCTTTGCTTCCGCCGCGCTCAGTGGCAGCACGACTGTCGGCCTTCCGTTCAGGTTCTGCGCGCAGGCCGAGAGGTTGCCCTCCACCTGGCCCTTGGCGTTGAACTTGATCGGCCCGCCCAGCGCAACGCGGTCGGTGATATTGGTCTGGCGGATCGCGTCAGCCAGCACCTTCGGGTCCGTGCTCTTCGCGCGCTTGAAGGCGTCGGCCGCAATCAGTATGGATTCGAACGTGTAGGCCACGTTGGTGCCGTGGAACACGAACTGCTCCTTCGGATTCTGCTTCTTGAAGGCAGCTTCGACCACCTTGGTCACCTGCATTTTCGGGTTGAACCAGGGCGCGTTCGAGATGCAGTAGTCCGCATACTTGCCCAGCACTTTGGAAAACTGCTCCTCGTACATGCCAGGCGAGCCGGGGCTGATGATGCCCATCGGGTTCCAGCGCTGCTTGATCATCTCGCGGCGCAGGATGATCGAGTCATTCAGGCGGCATACCAGCATCAGGAAGTCGGCATTGGCCGCCTTGGCCTTCGATACTTCCACCGTCAGATCCTTGGCGGCCGGATCGTAGCCGATGGTCTCGACTATCTTGAAGGGCAGGTTGGTCAGGCGCGGCATCGTCGCTGAAATGCCCTTGAACATCGCCTGGCCGAATGTGTCGTTGACATGCATGAACACCGCGCTGCGCGGCGCCACATTGGTCTCCCGGAACAGGTCGCCGATCAGCGAAAGGCCGTTCCTCACGAGGTCAGGCGCCGTTGGGAAGTTGCGGAACACGTACTTGTAGCCCTGCTCGGTGATCTGCGGCGCGGCCGCGATGTTGATCACGAACGGCACGCCGCGCTGCTCGGCGACCTGTGCGATTGCCGCGGCGGCGCCCGAATCGAACGGCCCGACCAGCACGTGCGCGCCTTCCTGGATCAGGCGCTCGGCACGCGTGCGCGCCGTGTCGACGTTGGTCTCGGTGTCGGCGTTCATGAGTTCGATGTCCACGCCGAGCAGCTGCTTGATGACTCCGGGCGCGAGGTCCGCGCCTTTCTGGCAGGACTGGCCGATGAAGCCCTGGAAACCTGAACGGGGCAGGAGCACGCCGACCTTGAGCTTGGTGCCCTGGGCGCGCGCAATGCCGAACGGGGACAGGGCGGCGAGGGTGCCGCTGGCGGCGAGTGCCGCGTTGAACTGGCGTCGATTGAAGCCTGGACCTTGGGACATGTGCTCCTCCTTGTTCCTTGTTGGGTGCCGATTGGTTGCCTGCGCGGCGTTATTGTCGCCGTATTTTTACCTGCCTCAATGGTGCGCCGCCGCATCGCACTGTTTGCGAAATGCAGGCGCATCGCTGCGAAACACTCGCTTCACGATTGTTATAGAACATTACAATTTATCGGTCAATACTGCGGCCGGATGAGAAAGAAAATCATATCCCGAGGTCTCCGTTCGCGCAGCATTGGGCGCGTTGCCGGCATCGATTATGCGGACCTCGGGCAGCATTTCGGTTATGCCCTGAAGCGCGCGCAGGTAGCGTCCTTCGCGGCCTTCTCGCGCGCCACCGCGGGTGAGAACATCACGCCGCCGCGTTTCACCGCGCTGCTGATCCTCGAGCACAACCCGGGCATCAGCCAGACTGCGCTTGGCGAGGTGCTCGGCACTGCACGCTCAGGTGCGATGCTGCTGGCCGACTGGCTCGAGGGACGTGGCCTGGCCGAACGGCGTCCCCGTCCGGATGACGGGCGGGCGTGGGGGCTGTTTCTGACCGCCAGGGGAGCGAAACTTCTGGGTGATCTCAGGCGCAGGATCCGGCGGCACGAGCGCATGTTCGCCGCCCGGCTCGAGGAGCGCGAACGCAAGGAACTGCTGCGCTTGTTGTCGAAGCTCGCGGACTGACGGCGATGGCGAGGGTTCCCGTCTTTCGCAAGGTACCGCTGGGGCAGGCCAGCGTCAGCGTCGAGGCGGGCGGCGGCGGCAGCTACCTCCTTAAATCGCGGCTACCGCTGAGCCCCTATCCGCGGCGCCTGACGGACCGCTTGCTGCGCTGGGCGGCGGAGGTGCCGGAGCGCACGTTCATTGCCAAGCGCCTGCCAAACGGCCAGTGGCGGCGGATCAGCTATGCGCATGCGCTGGAGTACGCGCGCCGCATCGGCCAGGGCCTGCTGGACAGGGGACTGAATGCGGAGCGCCCGCTGATGATCCTTTCGGAGAACGATCTGGAACACGCGATGCTCGCACTGGCGGCGCTGCACGCCGGGGTGCCGTTCGTGCCGGTTTCGCCTGCCTACTCCGTGGTCTCACAGGATCACGCCAAACTGAAGTACGTCGCCGACCTGATGACTCCGGGACTGGTGTTCGCTTCAGACGGCCTGCGCTACGAGCGCGGGATCGCGGCGGCCATTCCGGCGGCAACGGAAATCGTGATCACCCAGGGGGTGATTCCCGGGCGGGTCGCGACGCTCTTCAGCGAACTGGCAGCCACCCGTGCGGGCAACGCAGTCGAGGACGCGCACGAGTCGATCGGGCCGGATTCGGTTTCCAAGTTCCTGCTGACCTCCGGCTCGACCGGAATGCCCAAGGCCGTGATCCACACGCAGCGCATGCTGACCAGCAACCTGCAGATGATCGTGGACTGCCTGCCGTTTCTTGCCGAGGAGCCGCCAGTACTGGTTGACTGGCTGCCCTGGAACCACACCTTTGGCGGCAACCACAACTTCGGCATCACTCTGTACAACGGCGGCACCCTGTACATCGACGAAGGCAGGCCCGTGCCCCAGCTGATCGGGGAGACACTCCGCAACCTGCGTGAAATCGCCCCCACCGTGTATTTCAACGTGCCGCGCGGATTCGAGGAAATCGCGCTCGCGCTGGATGCAGACGAAGTGCTGGCGCGCAACTTCTTCAGTCGAGTGAAGATGCTGTTCTACGCCGCGGCAAGTCTCGCCCAGCCGATCTGGGACCGACTGCACGCGGTCGCCGAGAAGACCTGCGGTGAACGGATCCTGATGATTACGGGCCTGGGCATGACGGAAACCGCACCGTTTGCGGTCTGCGCAAACTGGGAAGCGGGGCAGTCTGGTGGGATCGGACATCCGGCGCCGGGAGTTGAGGTGCGCCTCGCGCCGGTCGGTGACAAGCTTGAGGTGCGTTATCGCGGCCCCAGCGTGACACCGGGGTTCTGGCGTCGCGAAGCGCAAACCCGGGCGGCCTACGACCCGGACGGCTTTTACTGCAGCGGGGATGCCGCGCGTTTCCTCGATGCGCAGGATCCGCAGAAGGGGCTGGTATTCGACGGCCGCATCGCCGAGGACTTCAAGCTGACCTCGGGAACGTTCGTGAGCGTGGGTCCCCTGCGCGCGCGGATCATCGCCGCGGGTTCGCCCTGGGTGCAGGATGCCGTCATCGCCGGACATGAGCGCGGCGAGATCACGGCGCTGGTCATCCCGCGTACCGGCACGGCTGGCGGGCCCAAACTCGAGGCCGCCTGCCGGCGAGTGCTGGACCGCATGGCCAGGGACAGCACCGGCAGTGCCACGCGTGTCGTACGGGCCGTTCTGCTCGCGAGTCCCTTGTCCATCGACGCCGGTGAAGTCACCGACAAAGGGTCGATCAACCAGCGCGCGGTCCTGAAGGCGCGCGCGGACCTCGTCAACGATTTGTACGCAGAGCCATCTCCATCACACGTCATTCATCCCACAGCCGGAGACCACAAATGAGAACCATGAACGTAGACGAACTCGTCGCGATCGATATCCACACGCACGCGGAAAAATCCGTGCGCATGCTGCCCGACGAGGCGGCGGCGGAAGGCCTTGAGGCGCGCGGCCGCTATTTTCGCTACCAGCCGCAGCACCAGACGATCGACCAGATGGCCGAGTACTACCGCGAACGCAAGATGGCGTTCGTCTGCTTCACTGTGGATCGCGAGCGCGGGCAGGGCCTGAAGAACAATATTTCGAATGAGGAAATCGCCGAGAGCGCCGCGGCGAACGCCGATGTGGCGATCCCGTTCGCCAGCATCTGCCCTTCGCGCGGGAAGATGGGCGTGCGCATGGCCCGCGACCTGATCAAAAACTACAATGTAAAAGGGTTCAAGTTCCATCCGACGGTCCAGGCGTTTTTTCCGAACGACCCGGATTGCTACCCGCTCTACGAGGTCATCGCCGAGCACAAGCTGCCGGCCATCTTCCATACGGGGCAGACCGGCATCGGTGCGGGGATGCCCGGCGGCGGCGGGCTGAAGCTGAAGTACTCCAACCCGATGTACCTGGATGACGTCGCGGCTGATTTTCCCGACATGCCCATCATCATGGCGCACCCTTCGGTTCCCTGGCAGGACGAGGCCCTGTCGATCGCGACCCACAAGCCCAACGTCTATATCGACCTGTCGGGCTGGTCGCCGAAGTACTTCGAGCCCAAGCTGGTGCAGTACGCCAACACGCTGCTCAAGCACAAGGTGTTGTTCGGCACCGACAACCCGGTGCTCTCGCCCGACCGCTGGATGGAGGATTTCGAGAAGCTCTCCATCAAGCCGGAAGTGCGGCCGCTGATCATGAAGGAAAACGCGGTGAAGCTGCTGAAACTCAAAGGGTCTGATGGGAGTGCCTGACCCGACTTACTGACATTTTTCGGTAAACCTCCAGCCAGCACGCGGGCTGGCGGGCAACTTCCTGACATGGCCCGGGGTCAGTACAGCGTGCTGGCGAGCTTGCGGCGGTACTCCGAGACCAGGTCGGGGTCGTTCGCGAGGCTGAAGATCGCCAGCATTTGCGTACGCGCCGCGCCGCCCTTGAAGTCACGCTCGCAGCGGATGATTTCGAGCAGCTCGTCCATCGCCTTGCGGTAGTCGTGCCGGCCGGCGTGGAGGTTGGCAAGACTCAAGCGTGCGTCCAGATCCTTCGGCTTGGCCGCAATCCGGCGCACGAGTTCGTCTTGCCCGGGGCCCGACTGGCCGGAACGCGCGAACGCCAGCGCCTGCCTCAGGGTGTCGATGCGCTCGTCCCAGTCGATATGCGACCTGACCGCACCCAGCAGTGCTTCGGCTTCGTCCAGCGCATTCCGCTCGATCAGCAGTTCCGCCAGGTCGATGCGCGCGAGATCGCTGGTCGTGTCGAGCTCAATCGCACGTCGCAGCGCCGCCACGGCGCCATCGACATCGCCTTTGCCGCGCAGCGCCGCGGCGCGCTCGCGTTCCTGTTCGGAGGCCGAGGGGATCAGCTTGTCGATGAACGCGCGCAACTGCGGCAGGGGCAGGGCCCCGACGAAGGCGCCGACCTGCTTGCCGTTGCGGATCGCGCGCACATCCGGAATCGAGCGCACGCCGAACTCGCGCGCCAGGTCGATGCTTTCGTCCGAGTTGACCTTCGCCAGCTTGAACTTGCCGGCGTAATCATCCGCCAGCTTTTCCAGCATCGGCCCGAGCGCCTTGCAGGGCCCGCACCAGGGCGCCCAGAAATCGATCACGACCGGGACGGTCTTCGAGGCCTCGAGCACTTCCAGGTTGAAATTTCGCGCATCTACGTTGACGGTATGCATGTCCCTGTCCATTAACCCGGGGCCGGACGCGGTTTTTCCCCGGAATGCAATGATTTAAACAACAGTTGGGGCCGGATCGGCGAGATTCAAGCCATGTAAAATACGCTCTTTCCCGGGACCCTCAGTCGGAGTGGCAATGACTTACCTCGTAACTGAAGACTGCATCAAGTGCAAGTACATGGACTGTGTGGAGGTCTGCCCGGTCGATTGCTTCTACGAAGGCGAGAACATGCTCGTCATCCATCCGGACGAGTGCATTGACTGCGGCGTGTGCGAGCCGGAATGCCCGCCGGGCGCGATCATTCCCGACTCGGACGAGCGCGGCGAGAAGTGGCTCAAACTGAACACCGACTTCTCGCTCAAGTGGCCGAACATCACGCGCATGGGCACCCCGCCCGCCGATGCCGAGACGTTCAAGGACGAGAAGGGCAAATTCGAAAAATACTTCAGTCCGGAGCCGGGCAAGGGCGAATAGGCGCCACGGTTCATGGAGCTGACCAGGGAAGAGCAGGGGATGCTCGCCGGCGAAAAGGGCGAGGCGGTGCGCAAGGCGGTCGAGTACCAGATCGAGGTCGGCAAGTTCTGGGGCGCAAAGCGCTTCGTGCCGGTCACCAACGTCCACATGATGGGCGACATCGAAGTCATGGGCGACGGTGGCCTGTCCTGGCTGCAGGGGACGGCGAACCTCGGAGCGCGCTGCGTGGTCGGCACGACCACCAATGCCCGCTGCATCGACTTCACGCATTGCAAGCGCCTCGGACAGGACGAAGGCGAGGCTGTGAAGGAGAAGGAACTCATCGCCACCTTGCAGCGCATGGACGTCGTGACGACCGATACCTGCATCAATTACCAGACCGTGTACCAGCCGCACCTTGGCGAGCACGTGGCCTGGGGCGATACCGGCACGGTGATTTACGCAAATTCGGTTTTCGGGGCACGCAGCAACTTCGAATCCGGACCGGCGGCCCTTGCCGCGGGCCTGACGGGCCGCACGCCCGCCTACGGCTTTCACCTCGATCAGCACCGCAGGGGCACATTCACGGTCGAACTGGGCGCGGCACTCGACGACCTTGCAGACTGGGGGGCGGTGGGCAAGCTGGTGGGCGAGTCGCACCAGAATTATTACGCGGTACCCGTATTCCATGGCATGCGCCGTGCCCCCGGCGCGGACGAACTCAAACACCTCGGCGCCGCACTGGCCAGCTACGGTTCCATGGGCATGTTCCACATGGTGGGCGTGACGCCGGAGGCGCCGAGCATCGAGGCAGCGCTGGCTGGCAACGCGCCGACCGACCGGATGTCCATAGGCGACGCAGAGATCGCAGCTGTATACCGCGGCTACGGACTGGGTGATGGTGATGCGCGACTGGTGGTGTTCTCGGGCCCGCAACAGTCGCTGTTCGAGATGAAGCTGCTGGCCGAGCTGTTCGACGGGCGCAAGGTAAAGGAAGGAACCAGCGTGTTCGTCACTACGAACAACGCGGTGCTTGAGCAATCCCGCAAACTTGGCTATGCAGGAAAGCTGGAGGCTGCCGGGGTGACCATACTCGAGGGCGTGTGTTTCTACATCCTGCAGAACCTTTCGCCGATGAGGATCGCCAACAAGTGGACCAACATGGTGTCGAATTCGGCCAAGATCGTGAACATCATCGGAGCGCACCGCTTCAACACCATCCTGCGGCGCACGCGTGACTGTGTCGAAATCGCCTGCTCGGGGCAGCTCAAGTGAGCGGAACCACGAGCGGGGACTCGATCAAGGTCGGCCGGGCTTACGGCGCGGTCGTGGAGGGCGAGGCTCTGGTGTCGGAAGAAGGCTTTTCGCCGCGTTACGACCTGGATCGCTGGACCGGCATGATCACCAAGCCCGGGCACAAGCTCGAAGGCGCCAATATCACTGACAAGATCTGTTTCTTTCCTACCGCAAAGGGCGGGATTGCAGCCGGCTGGGCGTTCTTCGACATCAAGTGGAAGCAGATCGCGCCCAGGGCATTCATCTTCGGCGTCACCAACCCGGTGATGGTGCAGGGCGCCGTGTTTGCGGGGATCACGATCACCGAAGGGTGGGTGCCGCATCCGCGCGATGTTGTGCAAACGGGCGATTGGGTACGGGTCAATCCCGCGGACAAGACGATCCAGGTCCTGAAGAGGAAGCAGTGAAACTCAAACTCCGGCTGGCGGGGCTCGCGGCAGTCATGCTGGTGGCAGGCTGCGCGTCGTTTGACGGCGGGGGGCTGGCCGAACGCGGCGCCACGGCTGCTGAGGTGGAGGCGCTGATGGGCGCGCCGTCGGCCGTAGTCGAGGCTCCGGGCGGCGGCAGGATTCTGTATTTCTCGCGCCTCCCGGCCGGAAAGCAGATCTTCGCCGTCACAATCGGATCCGATGGCAAGACGCGCGAGGTCAAACCGCTACTCACGCGGGAGAACATCGACCGGCTGAAGCCGGGCCAGATGACGGCACGCGAGGTTCGCGAGCTGATCGGCCCTCCTGATCCACAGCTCACGATGCGGCTGGCCCGGCAGCAGCGTAATGTCTGGGAGTATCCATGGATGGACATTGCAGACCGGCGGGTGCTGTCCGTACAGTTTTCCGACGATGGCGTGCTGCGCGAGGTCATCGACCTGCGCGATGACTACTACGAATCCCCCGGCGGCCTGCCTTAATTGGTGGTCAGGCAGCATTAATTGGGGTCAGAGTCGTGTTTTTTTTGGGGGGGGGGGTGGTTTGAACGCGGAGGAAAAAAAAAAAAACACAAAACCCACATAAGATTTTTGAGAATATGTAGATAATAAAAAA
>JBBQVP010000113.1:0-14450 GCA_038211455.1 Burkholderiales bacterium | reverse complement strand
ACCTACTCTCCTTCAAACACCAAATGGAAGGGCTGGATCGACGAAATGAAGGGCCGCGGTTACGCGTTCGGCGCCTACCCCGTGGACGTGGCCGACTACGATGACGCCGCAGCGAAAGTTGCGCAGATCCAGCAGGAGATCGGCGCGATCGATATCCTGGTCAACAACGCCGGCATCACGCGTGACATGACATTCAAGAAGATGACCAAGACCGACTGGGACGCGGTCATGCATACCAACCTGGATTCCTGCTTCAACATGACCAAGCAGGTCATGGACGGCATGGTGGAGCGCAACTGGGGCCGGGTGATCAACGTGTCCTCGGTGAACGGGCAGAAGGGCGCATTCGGGCAGACCAACTACTCGGCGGCCAAGGCGGGGATCCACGGCTTCACCAAGGCGCTTGCGCTGGAAGTCGCCAAGAAGGGCGTGACGATCAACACGATTTCGCCCGGCTATATCGGCACCAAGATGGTGACCGCGATCCCGAAGGAAATCCTCGATTCGAAAATCCTGCCGCAGATCCCGATCGGGCGCCTGGGCAAGCCGGACGAGGTAGCGGGACTGATCATTTACCTTTGCTCGGAAGAGGCGGCGTTCGTGACGGGCGCCAACATTTCGATCAACGGTGGCCAACACATGTATTGATGCACCCAGGGGAATCCGAATGGAAAATCAGGTCAGACTGATCAAGAAGTACCCGAATCGCAGGCTCTACGACACCAAGACATCGAGCTACATCACGCTCGTCGACGTGAAGCAGATGGTCCTCAAGCAGGAGGATTTCAAGGCGGTGGATGCGAAGTCCGGCGAGGACCTCACGCGCCAGATACTGCTGCAGATCATCCTCGAGGAGGAGTCCAGCGGCGCCCCGATGTTCACATCGGATGCCCTCTCCCAGATGATCCGCACCTACGGCAACGCCATGCAGGGCATGATGGGCGGCTACCTGGAAAAGAACATCAACGCGTTCCAGGAGATGCAGAAGTCTCTGCAGGACCAGTCGACCAAGCTCTATGGAGACGGTGCAAAAGTGCCCACCGAGATGTGGACCCAGTTCATGAGCATGCAGGGTCCGGCGATGCAGGGGCTCATGCAGACCTACATGGATCAAAGCCAGAAGATGTTCGCGCAACTGCAGGAGCAGATGACCAGCCAGTCGCGCAACATGTTCACCGGCTTCACGTTCCCGGGTTTCCCGCCGGGCGCAAAGGTCGACCAGGATTCGTCCGACAAGAAGTCCTGATGGTGGCGGCCGCACCCAGGACGCAGGGGGCTGCCGCTGCGAAAGGCCGCGCCAAACGGAATGCCGCGCCGCCGACAGTCGGATTCGTATCCCTCGGCTGCCCGAAGGCGCTGGTCGATTCCGAGCGCATCCTCACCCAGCTGCGCGCCGAGGGGTACCTGATTTCTCCGAGCTACGACGGCGCAGATCTGGTGGTGGTCAACACCTGCGGGTTCATTGATTCGGCGGTCGAGGAGTCGCTCGACGCGATCGGCGAGGCGCTGGCCGAGAACGGCAAGGTGATTGTTACCGGCTGCCTCGGGGCGAAAGACGGCGTGGTGAAAGCCGCGCATCCCGCGGTGCTTGCGGTCACTGGGCCGCACGATACGGAGGGCGTGATGGCAGCAGTGCACGCGCACCTGCCGCGTCTGCACGACCCCTACACCGACCTGGTTCCACCGCAGGGCATCCGGCTCACGCCCAGACACTACGCGTACCTGAAGATTTCGGAGGGCTGCAACCACCGCTGCACCTTCTGCATCATTCCCTCGATGCGCGGCGACCTCGTCTCGCGCGCGGTCGGCGAGGTCATGCAGGAGGCCGAGAACCTCGTGAAAGCGGGCGTCAGGGAACTGCTCGTGATCTCCCAGGACACCAGTGCCTATGGGGTGGACGTCAAATACCGCACCGGCTTCTGGCAGGGCCGTCCCGTGAAGACGAAGATGACCGAACTGTGCCGCGCGCTGGGCGAACTCGGGGTGTGGGTACGCCTGCACTACGTCTATCCGTACCCCAGCGTCGACGCGGTCGTGCCGCTGATGGCCGACGGAAAGATCCTGCCCTATCTTGATGTCCCGTTCCAGCACGCGAGCCCGCGCATCCTGAAGCTCATGAAGCGCCCGGCGAACAGCGAAAACACGCTCGAGCGGATCCGCGCCTGGCGCAAGATCTGCCCGGAAATCACCATACGCAGCACCTTCATCGCCGGCTTTCCGGGCGAGACCGAAGCGGAGTTCGAGGAACTGCTCGGCTTCCTCGACGAGGCGCAGCTGGACCGCGTTGGCTGCTTTGCCTACTCGCCGGTGGACGGCGCGAAGGCAAACGACCTGCCCGACCCGGTGCCGGCCGGGCTTCGCGAGGAGCGGCGTGCGCGCTTCATGCAGAAGCAGGAAAAGATCAGCGCGGCCCGGCTGAAGTCGAAAGTAGGCCGCACCATGCGTGTGCTGGTCGATGAAATCCGCGACAAGGAGGCGATCGCGCGCAGCGCGGCCGACGCTCCGGAAATCGACGGCGTCGTGCGCATTCGAAACGGCGCAAAATTGAAGACCGGCGAATTCGCCGACGTGGCCGTCGAAAAGTCCGACGCGCACGATCTTATCGGGAGGTTGGCATGAGCACACGCGAAGTGGTGGTGGTATCGGGAACCCGCACCGGCATCGGTGACTACGGCGGCTCGCTGAAGGAGGTGCCCGCGACGAAGCTTGGCGCGATCGCGATCAAGGAGGCGGTTGCGCGCGCGAAGATCGACCCTGCAACCATCGGCCACGTTGTGATCGGCGGGGTGATCCACGGCGAAGCGCGCGACATGTACCTTTCGCGTGTGGCCGCGATCGATGCGGGGCTTGCAGTGGGCACGCCCTGCCTGACGGTGAACCGCCTGTGCGGCAGCGGCCTGCAGGCCATCGTTTCGGCCGCCCAGCACATCCTGTTGGGAGATACCGACGTGGTGGTCGGCGGCGGCGCGGAGAGCATGAGCCGCGCGGCGTATTTCCTGCCGGCAGGGCGCTGGGGCCAGCGAATGGGCGATGGCGCGGTGGTCGACGCAATGACCGGCGCGCTGCACGACCCTTTCGGCCACGGGCACATGGGTGTCACGGCGGAGAACATCGCTGCGAAGTACGGCATCGGCCGCGAAGCGCAGGATGCGTTCGCGATGGAGAGCCACAAGCGCGCGGCCAATGCGCACGTCAAGGGTTATTTCACGAGCCAGGTCGTGGGTATCGAACTGAAGACCCGCAAGGGCCCGGTGCAGTTCACCACCGACGAACACGTGCGTCCGGATGTCAAACTGGAAGACATGCAGAAACTCAGGACCGTGTTCAAGAAGGACGGCACGGTGACCGCGGGCAACGCGTCCGGGTTGAACGACGCAGGCGCCGCGATCGTCATGATGGAGGCCAGCGCGGCGAAGAACGCCGGCGCGAAGCCGATGGCAGGACTTGTCGCCTATGCGCACGCCGGGGTGGATCCCGAGGTCATGGGGCTCGGTCCGATTCCCGCGGTCCGGCGCGTGTTCGAGAAGGCGGGCCTCAAGCCTGCGGACATGGATGTGATCGAATCGAACGAGGCGTTTGCGGTCCAGGCCATGGCCGTCACCAAGGACCTTGGCCTCGATCCAGCGAAGGTCAACCCGAATGGCGGCGCGGTGGCGCTTGGCCACCCGATCGGTGCAACCGGCGCAATTCTCACCGTCAAGGCGCTGTACGAGCTCGAGCGCATCCAGGGCCGTTACGCGCTGGTCACCATGTGCATCGGTGGCGGGCAGGGAATCGCGGCGATCTTCGAGCGGGCCTAGGCAGCCCGGTTCGATGCAGAAACTGACTACCCGGGTCGCCATTGCCGGCGGTGGCATCGGCGGACTCGCAATGGCCCTGCAGTGCGAGCGTCGCGGCATAGAATGCACGGTGTTCGAGGCCTCCGAGCGCATCGAGCCGCTGGGCGTAGGCATCAACCTGCTGCCCCACAGCGTAAAGATCCTTGCCGCGCTCGGGCTGCTCGAGGAACTCCTCGCCACCGGCATCGAGACAGCCGAGCTGGCGTTCTTCAACCGGCATGGCCAGGCGATCTGGCGCGAGCCGCGCGGGATCGCCGCCGGCTACGACTTTCCGCAGGTGTCGATCCATCGCGGCGAACTGCACATGCTGCTTTACCGGCACGCGGTGAAACGCCTGGGTGCGGAGCGCGTGCGCACGGGGCATGCGATCAAGCGTTTCGACATCGGCACCTTCGGCGCGCCGGCGAAAGCCGTATTCGAGAGCCGGCGCAGCAACGAGGAAGTGGCCGAGGTCGGCGCCGAGCTGATCGTAGCGGCTGATGGTATCCACTCCACCGTGCGCGCGGCGTTTTTCCCCGACGAAGGCCTGCCCATCTATTCGGGGCGCGTGCTGTGGCGCGGTACCTGTATCGCGCCGCCCTTCCTGACCGGGCGGAGCATGATGCAGGCCGGCCACGCCACGCAGAAAGCCGTGGTGTACCCGATCTCCCGCAAGGTGTTCGAAGAGACCGGGAACAACCTTACCAACTGGATCATGGAACTCGCGGTGCCGGGCGACACCCCGCCGCGACAGGACTGGGCCCGCGAAGTCGACAAGGGCGTGTTTGCGCGCCCGTTCGATGGCTGGAAGTGGGACTGGCTCGACGTGCCTTCGCTGATCGCCAACGGCGGCCCGGCGTACGAGTATCCGATGTGCGACCGCGACCCGCTCGCGCGCTGGTCGCACGGCCGCGTGACCCTGCTGGGGGACGCGGCGCACCCGATGTACCCGATCGGCTCGAACGGCGCGGCGCAGGCAATACTCGATACCGAGAGCCTTGCAAACGCGCTGGCCGCTGAAGCGGACGTGGCGAAGGCGCTCGAGCGTTACGAAGCGGAGCGCCGCGAAGCGACGGGGAAGATCATCCTTGCCAATCGCGGTAACGGCCCGGACCAGGTCATGCAGTTGGCCGAAGAGCGCGCGCCCCAGGGATTCAAGCACGTCAACGACGTGATCTCGCAGGAAGAACTCGAGGCGATCGCCGCGCGCTACAAGCAGACCGCGGGATTTGCGAAGTCGCAGGTCAACGCGCGCTAGCCGGGCGGTCCGGCGCCACACCAAGGGGGAAGCATGGCCGGCATCAAGAGGATCGATCACGTAGCTATCGCGGTCAAGGATGTCGAGCAGGCCGTCAAGCAGTACGCCGGGTTGCTCAACGCCGTGCACATTCGCACCGAGGTGCTGCACGAAAAGGCCGGCCCGGTCAGGGTCGCCTATATGCAGATCGGGGAGAACGTGCTTTCTCTCGTGCAGTCCCTTGAGCCGGATGGGTTCATCAACCAGCACATCGCCAAGCACGGTGAGGGGCTGCATCACCTGGGGCTGGAAGTCGACAATCTCGAGGAGTTCGTGTCCGGGGTCGAAACCAAGGGCTACAAGATTCCGCTCAGGGACGAATTCACCAACCGCAGCGAAGTGGTGCTTCGGCCCAGGGACGCCAATGGCGTCGTGCTGCAGGTTCTCGAGTGGAAGGGCGGCACCGACGCGACGGTGGAAGACCGTATCGAGCGGATCCTGAAACTGGGAAACCAGCCCAGGGGCTGATCCTGCCCCTTTCAGCACAACAAGGAGGTTGCATGGGCGCACAGCTCACCCCGCACGTACCCGCCGCGACATCGGGATCGGACCGAATCGCGCCCGATTGCCAGGGACTCAACTTCTTCGAGATCGACGACTCGCTGCAGGGATTGCTGCGCCTGTACCTGCCGGACTCCTTGCGAGAGCAACTCACACCGCACTACCGTCGTCTGGGCGCTGTTGTCGGGACGCGCCTCGATGAACTTGCGCGCGAGGCTGACCGCCATGTTCCGCAGCTCAGAGCGCGTGATCGCTTCGGCCGCGACGAGGACTGGATCGACTTCCATCCGTCGTATCGCGAGATGGAAAAGATCGGTTATGCGGAGTTCGGCATCCACTGCATGTCGCGGCGCGCAGGCGTGTTCGGTCTGGCGGAGCCGGTTCCGCCGGTGGGCAAGTACGTCTTCCAGTATCTCTTTGCGCAGTCGGAATTCGCCCTGATGTGCCCGATATCGGTCACGGAAACCACGGCGCTTCTGATCGAGCGCTACGGCGACCAGGCGCTGAAGGACCGTGTGCTGCCGGGCATGTTGAGCCAGGATATGGGCGCGATTCTCAAGGGCGCGCAATTCATGACTGAAAAGAGCGGGGGTTCAGACGTAAGCGGCATCGAACTCACGGCGAGGGCAGAGGAAGGCGGGTGGCGGCTGTATGGCGACAAATGGTTCTGCTCCTGCGCGGACGCCGACGTCACGTTGCTGCTCGCGCGCCCCGAAGGGGCGCTGCCCGGCAATAGTGGGCTTGCGCTGTTTGCGCTGCCGCGGCGCCTGCCCGACGGCAGTCGCAACCGGTATAGGGTCGCACGCCTGAAGGACAAGCTCGGTTCCCGCTCGATGGCGTCGGGCGAGGTCGTGTTCGAAGGCGCGCTCGCCTGGCCTCTGGGGCAGGTGGGCGAAGGCGCGAACAAGGGGCTCAAGCAGATGATGGACCAGGTCAACATGTCGAGGCTGTCGCACGGCGTGCGCGCGGCGGCGATGATGCGCAGGTGCTTGAATGAGGCGCTTGCCGTGGCGCGCAACCGGGTGGCGTTCGGCGGGTTGCTGATCGAAAAGCCGATGGTTCGCCGGCAACTGATGAAACTGCTTTTGCCGACCGAGCAGTCACTTTCGGTGGCGATGTTCACCGCGGTCCAGCTCGAGGCGGGGGAGGCCGGCGATGCGGATGCCGCGCAATGCGCCAGGATACTCACGCCCCTGCTCAAGTTTCGTACCGCGCGCGACAACATCCGCGTGGCGACAGGCGCGATGGAAATGCGCGGCGGAAACGGCTATATCGAAGACTGGGTGAATTCGCGTCTGGTGCGCGACGCGCACCTCGGTGTGCTGTGGGAAGGGACCTCGAACATCAACGCGATCGACATCATCCGGCGGGCGGTGGCGGGCGCCGGCGCGCACCGCGCGCTTGCGGCAAACCTGCGCGCACAAATTGACGCGGCCCCGGACATCGGCGATTCGTTTCGCACCGAACTGGGGGTGACGCTCGAGCGGACGATGATGTTTGCCGAGCGGGTGGCCAGGCAAGGCGACGAGGGGCCGACCCGCCAGGCGGCGAGCGCCCTGTACCACGCGACCAGCGCCGTGCTGCTCGCGGTCGAAGGCGCGCGGCTGGGCGCAATGGGCCAAGACGCGCGGCGGCTCGTGATGGCGCGGATGATCGTCGACCACCGGTTGCGTCCGCAGGACCCGCTCGAAGGCGCGGACAGCGCGGCTGCGGCGGTCGATGCGCTGCTGGACGAGCAGCCGGTCGGTCTGGAGCGTGCGCAGCAACTTGCGGCGTGCTGAACGCCGGCGCGAGGGCTTCGACTCTGAGGGGGCGAGGGAGCATGGGGCATCCTCCGCCCGGGCTGCAAAACAACGGGCATACAGGTGAATGGTTTGACGTATCGTTTCGTTTGAACGGGCGTTCGCCCTGCGCGCGCCGCATCCGAAAACATCAGGAGAGTCTCATGCGCAAACTTGGCCCTGCCTTCGCCGTTCTGCTGACCCTGTCGATGCCGATCGCCCCGGCGCACGCGCAGGATGCCTGGCCGACCAAACCGGTGCGCATGGTCGTGCCCTTTGCACCGGGCGGGGCCACCGATCTCGCCGCGCGGCTGATCACCCAGAAACTTTCCGAAAGGCTCGGCAAGCAGGTTTTCGTCGAAAACCGTGGCGGCGCGAACGGCTCGATCGGCGCGGAAGTCGCGGCGCGCGCGGCAGGTGACGGCTATACGCTGATCATGGGCACCACCGGGACGCACGCGATCAACTTCAGCCTCTACGACAAGCCGACCTCGGACCCGGTCAAGGATTTCGCCCCGGTGACGCGCGTGGCCGTGTTCCCGAATCTGATCCTGCTGCATCCGTCGGTACCGGCGAACAGCGTGAAGGAACTCATTGCCCTGGCCAAGTCCCAGCCGGGCAAGCTCGCCTACGCGTCCACCGGGAGCCTGCTGCAGTTGTCCGCGGCGATGTTCAACACCATGGCCGGCATCGAGATGCTCAACGTGCCCTATACCGGCTTCGGCCCGATGATGACGGCGCTCGTCAACGGGGACGTGCAGATGACCGTGGTCCCGGTCTTCAGTTCGGCGCCGTTGATCAAGTCAGGCAAGGCCAAGGCCATTGCAATCACCAGCGCCAGGCGCAGTCCCACCGCGCCTGAGTACCCCACGGTCGCCGAAGCCGGGCTTCCCGGCTATGAGTCGGTGTCCTGGTACGGGATCCTCGCGACTGCGGGCACGCCCAAGCCGATCGTCGATCGCCTGAATGCCGAGATCCGCGCGATTGTCGCGACACCGGAAATCACCGACTCACTCTCCAAACAGGGCGCCGAGCCGATCACCGATACGCCGGAAGAGTTCGCGGCCGTCATCCGCTCGGACGTGGCCAAATGGGCGAAGATCGTCAAACAGACCGGCGCAAAAGCGAACTAGTACGAAGCCGAACTAGATCCGCTCAAGAATATTGAGACCGCGTACGCGGTCGAGCAGGTAGATCAGCCCGCGGTCATCGGTGGTCACATCGTTGCTTTGCACCCGCGGGATGCCGGGGGCCGGCGTGGGCATGTACCAGGCTGTTTCCTTCATCGCGTGAGGATTGGAGAAATCGATCATCCGCAGCCCGTGCGCGAACCACGCGACCGGGATTTCGGTGCCGGTGACCTTTTCCGAGGGTTGGTGGCAGCCGGTGAAGGTCGGGCGTGGCGACCCGTCCTCGGCCTCGACCTGGTAGGTGCCGATCGGCACCGGGTGCTTCTCGTCGGTGATGTCGACGATCCACAGAAATGAAGGCGGCGCGTCTTCCTGCCGCGTGACGTCCTCGTCGGCTACCAGCATCATTTTTCGCCCGCGCACCGGGAAAGGAATCGGCAGCGCGGTATGCGTGGGCCAGGGATACGGCGGACTCCAGTCCAGGCCGGAGACGAATTTCGGTTTGGTGATGTCGTCGATGTCGAGGATCACGAGGCCGCCCAGCCAGTAGCTGGTGTACAGGCGGTTGCCCATGCGCAAGGGGTGATGGCAGCGATGCTCGGTACTGTGCCAGGTTGGCGTCTCACCGCCTGCAGTCCACTGCCCCGGCATATGCCAGCGGCCGATCTCGACCGGTTTGGCCGGGTTGCGCAGGTCGATGATCTTCATGATCGTGCCGACATAGCCGTCCTCGGTGGCGGAGGTATAGACGAAGTCTCCGTCGAAATCGAAGCGGTGGCAGCCCTTGCCCGGCGTGACCCAATCGCAGATCTTCTTCGGCTTGGTCGGGTTGGAAACGTCATAGATGCCCAGGCCTCCCGTGAACTCCTGCGGCGCGAGCTGCGGTGAAATGAATTCGCGGTTCACGACCATCAGGTCCTTGGCCACGCGCACCTTGTGCGAATGCGCGCCCGGCACCATGCCCAGCCGCGAGATCTCGCGCGGGTTCTTCGGGTCGCTTACATCGACGATCGTGGTGCCGTCGGGACTTCGCATGTTGCCGACATAGGCGGTCTTGCCCACGACCACCACCTGACCGCCGCCCCCGCAGTCGAAATAGCCGACCTCGCCGATGCCCTTGCCCTGTCCCATGAAATGCTCTCCGATGTTGAGCGTTGCTTAGATACGATTATGCGCGACCGGCCGGCGCGCTGCGGGCGCGCTTCGAGACCTCGGCGGCGAGCGTCCCGAGCAGCCTGTCGAGGTTGGCCTTGAGGGGCCTGAAGCCCTCGGTCTTGCGGAAGGTCTTGGTGTCCATGAAGAGCTTCTTGTTGATCTCGACCATGATGCTCTCGATGCCCTTGCCGGGCGCGCCGTGCCGGCGATTGAGCTCGTTACCCTCGTAAGGCATGTTGATCGTGCAGGTATAGCCGAGCTTCTTGATTTCGCTGGCGACGTACTCGACGAATTCTTCCGACGAGGTCGTGTGGCCGATGTTGCCGAGGCAGAAATCGGCGCGTTGTTGCCCCGCATCTGCATGCGTGGGCGCGCCGACGGCGGACATGCAATGGCAGGAAAGCTGCCAGAGCACGCCGTGCTTTGCGTACGTCTCGTCGACGATGCGCTTGAGTTCTCGGTGGTACGGGTGGTAGTAGAGGTCGAACCGCTCCTCGATCTCGGCCACGGTGAGTTTTTTTTCCTGCATCGGCTCGCCGTAGCGCGATTTGGTCTTGATCAGGCCGAGACCACGGATCGCGACCGGGGTCGGGTTGAGCTTCGTCGGCCATTGCCCTTCGATGACCGCGGGATCGAGGTCGTCCTCCTTGCGGTTCACGTCGATGAACGTGTTCGGGAAGCTGCAATAGAGCATCGTCGCGCCGACCGAAGGCGCCGCGGCCCACATATCCTCGACGTACATCGATACGTTGTCGTGCAGCACCGTGAAGGGCAGAGGCGAGCGGAATTCCTTGGGGTAGGTGCGCCCGCTGCGCGATACGTCGACCACTAGGGGGGCGCCCTTCGTTTCCGGGTCGTGACGCACGTAGATCCCCTGCTGAAGATATGCCATCGTTACTCCTGTTGTGTTGTCCTGTTCGATCGGATTTCCATGCCGGGTATCAGGAATGGCTCAATAGGCTAGTCGTTCGAACGCGATATCCGTGCCGATCCGCCGCAGGATGTAGCTGTGCAGGTGCGCCGCGTCGTCCTTGTGCGGGTAGTCGAGCCGGTAATGGGCGCTGCGCGTCTCGGTCCGGTTGAGGCAGGCGCGCAGCACCAGCTCGCTCGCCTGCGCGAGGTTGCGCAGGCTCAGCCCCTCGACCACGGTATCCGGCGTGAGTGCAAGCCCGGCCTCGAGTTCGGCCTTGACCTCGAGCACCACGTCGAGCGCCTCATTGAGTCCCTGCGCGCTCTTTTCCACCAGGCAGTTCTTCTGCATGGTCTTGCGTACCGCGCCGGCGAGTTGCGCGAGGCCCACGCCCGCGCCTGCGCGCGCGAGCCTGTCAGCGAGAAAGTCCGTGGTTTCGTCTAGCGTGCGCGCAGCCCCGGCCTTGCGCGCGCGCGCCTGCGCTGCAGCCGCCACGCCCGCGCGATGGCCGAACACCTGGCCTTCGGCAAGTGAATTCCCGCCCGGCCGGTCGGGCCCGCGGATGCCGCCCGCGAGCTCGCCGATCACGAACAGGCCGGGGATGGTGCTCTCGGCGTCCGGGCCGGTCATGCGCACGCCGCCGTTCATGCACTGGAACGCGACGCCGACCTCCAGCCTGTCCTTCGTCGGATCGATGCCGCGCTCGCGCAGCCAGCGCACCGTGTGCGGCAGACCCGCTTCGAGCCGCGCCGCGCTCTGGTGGGCAAAGGAAAAATACACCGCGCCGCGCGCCGTGCCGCGACCCTCGCTGATTTCGTGCGCCATCGCGATATCGATATAGCGCGACACATTGCTGCTGGTGAACGGGAAACTTTTCTCGTCGTACACCGTCTGCATGTCCACGCCGGGCGGAAGGTAGGCTGGCAGGAATTCGACCCCGTCGCGGTTGAGCATCTTCGGATACAGGCGATACGCAGAGCCGCTGAACAGCTGCACGTAGGGATGCACCAGGGCCGCGCCGAGCTGGTGGAATTCAAGGTTGACCAGTTCGGCCCCATGGCGAAAGCAGATCGCCTGTCCGTCGCCGGTCATCTCGGCAGTGGAGACCTGCTGCTCGAACGCGCTGTGTATCCCGCCGGTGCCGAGCACCACGCAGGGCGCTTCGTAATGGATCAGCGTGCGTCGCGCGGTGTCGTAACCCAGCACGCCGGCGATCGCGCCGTCCGCGTCGCGCACGAGGTCGACGAGCGCAACGTTTGCGTCAATCTCCACCCCCTGCCTCACGATCTCGTCAGAGATCGCCTCGACGAACGCGCGGCCCGTCTTGCCGCGCACACCCAGGGTTCGCGCGTAGCTGCCGAAGTCGCTCTTGATCAGCTTGTAGCCTTCCTTCTGCTCGTCGAAAGCCACGCCGAGCATGATCAGGTCGTGGATGCGCGCGGAAGCCTCCTCGGCCAGCACGCGCACCAGCGCCGGGTCGATGAAGCCGCGGCCGACGCGCATGGTGTCCTCGAAGTGCACTTGCGCGCTGTCGGCCCTTTCGCCAAAACCCGCGGCGCCCATGCTCATGATTTCGCTCGCGCCGTGCACGGTGCTGCCGCCGGACTTGAACGCTGCCTTGGTCACGAGCCGCACGCTGGCCCCGGCCTGGCGCGCGGAGAGGGCCGCACGCGAGGCCGCGCCGCCGCCGCCGACGACCACAACATCGGCGGCCACCCTCACGAGGTCGAGTGGCGAGCTGCCCATCCGCGCTGGTCCGGAGCCGCTACTCGTCGTGCACTGCGGCGGGCCCCAGCACCGCGATACGGAAGCGGTTCTTGATGTACGAGCCCTCGCGCGGCGGCAGGACCAGCGGCAGCTTTTCGGCGTCGATCTTGACCTGCGCGAACAGCGGGCCCTTGCCCTTGTAGATCATCTCGCGCAGCTTCTTCACGCCCGCCTTGTCGGTCACATTGAGCGCGTGCGCGAATCCCGCCGCCTTCGCCATGCCGGCGAGATCCACGCCGTGGCCGGTGTGGGTCTGCTGCATGCCGGTCTCGCCGTAGTGCTCGTTGTCGAGCGTGACCACGAACAGGTTCTTCGGCTTGAGGATCGCGATCGTCGCGAGCGCGCCGATCCCCATCAGCATCTCCCCGTCGCCGGTGATCACGAGGGACTTCCTGCCCGGCTGCGCCAGCGCGAGGCCCAGGCCGATCATCGCCGCGCCACCCATGGCGCCCCACATCGGGAAGTTGAGGTCGTGGTCGCCGGTGCTGGTGATGTCCCAGGCGGGCGCGCCCAGCCCGGCGACGCACATCAGGTCGCCGCGGCCCTTCAGGAGTTGCGCGACGACCTCCCTCCTACGCAGAAGCTTCTTCATCAGGACACCTTGGTCAGTTTGCGGAAATCCTTGGCGCCGGACACGCGTTGGCCGATCAGCACGGCCAGCGGCCGGTACGTGTTGAACGCCAGGCGCAGCGCGCTCGACACCATTTCGGGAACCTCGTCCGCGGTATCGGCGCGCTTGACGATCACGCCCACCGCTTCGAGGACGCGCTGGGTGGAGTCGCCCATCGGCACCTGGGCGGGGTTGAATTCACCGTGGTCGCCGCGCATCGTGATCAGCATCAGCAGCGGGAAGCTGCACGACAGTGGCAGCGAAAGCATGTTGATGCAGTTGCCCACGCCGCTGCTCTGCATCAGAAGTACCCCCTTGTCCCCGCCCAGCCAGGCGCCGCCGAGCAGCGCCACGCCTTCCTCTTCGGATGTCAGGCGGACGATCTTCATGTCCCTGTCCGCCTCGCACAGCCGGATCAGGCGTGAGTGGCCGGCATCCGGCACGATTGCGACCTGGCGGATATTCGCCGCCTTCAGCATTGCGTGGACCTCGTCGGCCCAGGTGGCGGTTCCCGCCGGCGGCGCTTTTTTGGCGGCGCGCGCGGCGGCTGCAGCTTTGCTCATATTGACTCCAGTTTCGGAAAAAATGACGGGGTCGGGGGAAGGGTAGGGTGGTTGGTCGGAGCGCGGGGGATAGTGTGGCGGCCTAGCAAAGGATGCAATGCCGGTTTCACATTCCGCTGGCCGGTGCGCTGGGATATTATCGTCCGGAAACCAACTCGAGGAGCGTTGCATGACGAAGTTCGCCATCGGCCAGTCTGTCACTCGGATCGAAGACGCCGCACTGCTCAAGGGCGCCGGCCGCTACGCCGACGACGTGCATATCGCAAACGCTGCTCACGCCGCCATGCTGCGCTCGCCGCACGCGCACGCGAAGATCCGCAGTATCGACACGACGGCGGCGCGGAAGGCCCCCGGCGTGCTCGCCGTGCTGACCGGGGAGGACGTCGCCGCGGACAAACTGGGCGACATGCCCTGCCTGGTGCCTGTGACCAACCTCGACGGCACGCCGCGCGCTGACACGCCGCGGCCGATCCTTGCCCGGGAGCGTGTGCGCTTCGCAGGCGATCCGGTCGCGATGGTGGTGGCTGAAACGCTGGGCCAGGCCAGGGACGCAGCGGAACTGATCGAGATCGACTACGAGCCGCTGCCCTGCGTGGTGGATACCAAAGCTGCTACTGCGCCGGGCGCTCCGCTCGCCTGGGACAACGTGCCGGGCAACCTGTGTTTCGATGTGGGCTCGGGCAGCAAGAAGGCGGCCGTCGACGCAGCCATCGCGAAGGCCGCGCACGTCACGCGCCTTGAGTTCGTCAACAACCGCCTGGTCGCCAATCCCATGGAGCCGCGCGCGGCGCTGGCCGACTATGACCCGGCCACCGGGCGCTCGACGCTGTACACGCCCAGCCAGGGCCCGCACGTCATCTACGACCAGGTCGCGGACACGGTGCTCAAGATCGGCAAGAAGAACCTGCGCGTGATGTC
>JBBQVP010000112.1:0-14479 GCA_038211455.1 Burkholderiales bacterium | reverse complement strand
GTACGACTGCACCGAAAACTGAAAAAGAAAATTGCCTATGCAATGTGTGTTGATATGCTGAAACAGGTGCAGATGCCGGACCCTGAGCAGGTATTGAAAAAATTTCCCCACGAACTCTCCTACACCATCAGCACCGATGTGCAGGGCGATTTCAGCGCGCACAACGACGATTCCAAGCTCGACTTCAGCCTCTGCGGCGCGATGTCGAAACTCATGGCGCTGGGTTTCGAACTGCCCTTCGTAGTGCGCGCCACCACGGAGCATCCGGCGGCGGTGTTGCGCATGGGCGAAGAGATCGGCACCCTGCGTCCGGGCACCCGGGCCGACATCAGCGTGCTCGAACAAGTTGAAGAGCCATGGATGTTCCACGACCGGCTGGGCGGCGCGGTGCAGGGCACCTCGCGCCTCGTGCCGCGGCTGGTGGTACGCAACGGGCGCGCGGTCGTGCCGGATTGCCGCCTGCTGCGCGATATCTGCAAGGAGCCCGTCGCCGCGTGATCACGCTGATCGAGCATGGCTGGGTCATCCCGGCCGACGGGAAGACCGCGCCGATCGAGGACGGCAGCGTGGCCTTCGAGGAGGACCGCATCGTCGCGGTCGGGCCGGCGCAGGAGGTGGCGCAGCGGTTTCGCGCGGGCCGCACGCTGGATGCGCGCGGCAAGGCGGTCCTGCCGGGCTTCATCAATTCGCACATCCACCTGATCGGCGGCATCAACAAGGGGCTGACCGAGGATCTCTCGGGGGTCTCGGGCGGCCTGTTCAAGATCGCGATGCCGCTGCATTACGTCTACGCGCAGGCGGAGGACGTCTACTGGCTCGCCTCGATGCACGCGCTCGAATGCCTGCGCACCGGGACCACGACCGTCAACGAAATGGGCAAGTTCGAGCACGAGGTCGCCAGGGTGGTACGCGACACCGGCCTGCGCGTGGTGATGGCCGAGAACATCCGCGACAGCGCCGTGGTCGACGTGCGCCCGGGGGTCGTGGAGCGAACGTTTGTGCCGGCCGATGCCGAGCGCTGCATCGACGCCGCGCTCGCCTTCATCGAAGAATGGCACGGGTCGGCGGAAGGCCGGCTCGGTCGCCGTCATCGATGGCCCGAAGGCGCTTGAGATGGCCACGCTGGGCGGCGCGCGGGCGCTGGGCATGGAGCGCGACCTCGGCTCGCTCGAGCCGGGCAAGAAAGCCGACATCATCTTGCTGGACCTCGAGACCCCGTGGGTGAACCCGATCCGTCCCGCGCAACTGGTGTCGAACATTGTCTACAACGCCAACGGCAGCGACGTCACCGACGTGTTCGTCGACGGCCGCGCGGTCGTGGCGGACCGCCGCCCGATGATGATCGACGCCTCGGAGGCCCGGCGCGAGTGCCAGGCCACGGCCGAGCGCGTCTGGGCGCGGGCCATTGCGCTGTTCGAAGGCGCCTGAGCGTTTCGCACAAACTGCAACTACAGGCACGGGACTTGCTCGTGCCATGCATCAATTCCCTGGAGATTCGATGAACCCGATCCGCCGCATTCTCATTGCCGCCACCTTCATCCCTGCACTGGCAGTGCTTCCACTCGCCGCCGAAGCGCAGACCGACTTCCCGACCAAGTCGGTCCGTATCGTCGTGCCTTTTCCGGCAGGCGGCACTCTCGACACCCTCGGTCGCCTGCTGGCGCCCAAGATGCAGGAGGCGCTCGGGCAGCCCGTGGTAATCGATCCGCGCGGAGGCGGTGCCACCGCGATCGGCACCCAGGCCGTGCAGAAGGCCGCGCCCGATGGCTACACCCTGCTGCTGATGGCCAACAGTTTCGTCATGGTTCCGATGCTGATGGAGAAGCCACTCTGGGATCCGCTGAAGGACTTTGCCCCGGTCTCGCTGCTTGCGCGCGTGAACCAGGTGCTGGTGGCACATCCGAGCTTCGAGCCCAGCAACCTCAAGGAACTCGTGGCCGCCGCCAAGGCCGAGCCGGGCAAGCTGAATTTCGCTTCCTTCGGCAACGGCACTTCCGCACACCTTGGCGTGGAACTGTTCAAGACGCTCGCGGGCATCAAAATGGAGCACATTGCGTACAAGGGCATGGCACCGGCGATGCAGGACGTCCTCGGCGGGCAGGTCAAGCTGCTGTTGTCGAACATCACGGACGCGGTGCCGCAGATCAAGGCCGGACGCCTCAAAGCGCTGGCGGTGGCCGACGACAAACGCTCGTCGCTGCTGCCTGATGTGCCGACCTTCGCCGAACAGGGCTACCCCGGGTTCGCGGTGTACTCCTGGTACGGCTGCGTCGCGCCGGCCGGGACGCCAGAACCGGTGCTGAAGAAACTGCATGCGGCATTCAATGCGGCGGTCAAGGACCCGACGGTGGTCGCCCGCCTGGGGCAACAGGGCATGACGATCCTCAACGCGTCGGGCGAGGAACTGCATCGTTTCATGGACGCCGAGCAAAAGCGCTACGTCGACCCGATCCGCATCTCAGGCGCCAAGATCCAGTGAGAATGGAGGCGCCTCGTCCTCGATGTGGCGAATTTCGTGCTCGATCGCGACCCCACCACTGCGCGCCTGCGCAGGCTGCTGCGCACTCGCAAGCGCTCCTAGCCAGTGGATAGGGCGCGGGCGGGGCCTGCATGGGCCGACTACCCGCGCCGGAAGTGTACCGATATCGATACACAAATCTCCCTGCAGCCTGTACCAGATCTAGAGACTACAAATTAAATCTTTCAGAATTATGCCGATTCGTCGCGCCGCGCCGCATCAGGGTTGGAGCGTTCTCTGCGGCCCAAGTCGCCCCACCAGCGGCAGCTTGAGCGCCGGATCGAACGGGTTGAGCCCAAAGGTCAGGCCAAGCAGGTTCAGCTCCACGCCCTCCACGCCGCTGGCCGTCAGCGCAAACAGCCCGGCCACACTCAGCTGCCCGCCGCTCCCGCTGGGCGCGGCGCTGAACAGCCGGCCGCTGTAGTCCTTGCCGATCGCAGTCGGTGGCCAGTCCACTTCCAGTTCGGGGACCGCGCGCGTGATCCAGGCGGTGAACGTATTGGAGTTCGGGCCGGGCCACACCGTGTATTCGCCGCCCCAGGGATAGGTGCGCGCGGCGGCGTCGATGCGCGGGATCAGCGCTGCGGCGGCCTCGCCGCGCTTATCCGCGAGCAGTTCGGGCGCCGCGCCGTACCAGCGCGCATCCGGCGTGCGTTCGTGGATCGCTACCACCGAGTCGCGACTGCGCAGCCGCCAGCCGATGACTTCGTACACGGTGTAGGCCGTCGCTCCGGCCGGCTTGGTGGCCACCCAGGTATGCACGCCGAATGCGCCGCGCCAACTGAAGGCGCGCGCGGCGTACACCTGCACAACCGCCTGCTGCTCGATGGCCGGGTCGGGCGCACTGCCCACCGGTTCGTGGCTGGCGGTGCGCCAGTCGCCTGAAAAACTGGCGCAACCTGCAGCGAATCCCGCAAGCAGCAGTCCCGAGTACGCGACCCTGCGCAACACGCGTCGCATGGAACGCACCCCGCTCACTCCGCCTCGCTGAGTTCGGCGAACTTGGGCTCGCGAAACGTCTCCGGATCGAACGCCGTGTCGCCTTCGGGGTTTGCCATGCCGGTCGCGGCAAGGCCGGCAAAATCGAACAGCCCGCGGTCCATCAGGTGGGAGGCGCGCACGTCGGACAGCGCGCGCAGGATCGACTCGATGCGCCCGGGGAATTTCTTCTGCCACTCGCGCAGCATCCCGCCGACCACCTGGCGCTGAAGGTTGTTCTGCGAGCCGCACAAGGTGCAGGGAATGATCGGGAACTGTTTGAGATCCGCGTAGGCGATGAGGTCGCTCTCCGGCACGTAGGCCAGCGGACGGATCACCACATGCCAGCCGTCGTCCGAGACGAGTTTCGCCGGCATCGCCTTCAGCTTGCCCGCGTAGAACAGGTTGAGGAAAAAAGTCGCCAGGATATCGTCGCGATGATGGCCCAGCGCGATCCGGGTCGCGCCGACTTCGTCCGCGACGCGATACAGGATGCCGCGCCGCAGCCGCGAGCACAGCGAGCACATCGTCTTACCCTCGGGGATCACCCGCTTGACGATCGAATAGGTGTCCTGCTCGACGATCCGGAACGGCACGCCGCGCGCTTTGAGGTAAGCGGGCAGCACGTCTTCCGGAAAGCCCGGCTGCTTCTGGTCAAGGTTCACCGCAATCAAATCAAACCTAACCGGCGCCTTCTCCTGCAGCGCAAGCAGCACTTCCAGCATGCCGTAGCTGTCCTTGCCACCCGAAAGGCAGACCATCACCCGGTCGCCCTCGCCGATCATCTTGAAGTCGACGATCGCCTGACCCACCTGGCGGCGCAGGCGCTTGGCGAGCTTGTTGGCCTCGTGGGCGTCCTTGCGCGGATCCCGGGATTTGTCCCCGCGCGGCGAAGGAACGATGGTGATGGGACTGGAGCTCATGTCATCTCAGATGTTGATGCTGCGCCCGCCATCGACGGCGATGATCTGCCCGGTCACGTAGGGCGCATCCGCCGCCAGGAAAAGTACCGCGCGCGCAATGTCATCCGGGTCGCCGAGCCGGCGGAGCAGCGTGTCGTCGATGATGTTCTTCCTGACTTCGAGCGGGAACTGGCCGTCTTCGGGCCAGGCGATCGCGCCCGGCGAAACCCCGTTCACGCGCACCTCCGGGGCGAGTTCCATCGCGAGCGAGCGCGTGAGCGCGGCAAGGCCCGCCTTGGCGATCGTGTAGACCACGTAGCCCTTCAACGGCCGCTCGGCATGGATGTCGACGATATTGATGATCGCACCGCGCGTCTTCGCCAGTTCCGGCGCGGCCGCCTGGGAGAGCAGCAGCGGCGCCTTGACGTTGGTGCCGATCAGGTCCTCCCAGCTGCGCTCGTCGATCTCGCCCACCGCCGTGGGGAAAAAACTCGACGCGTTGTTGACGAGAAGGTCCAGCCGCCCGAACCGCTCCAGCGCCGAGCTGACCAGCAACTGCGGCGCGGCGTGGGCAAGCAGGTCGGCCTTCACGCGCCAGGCGCTGCCTTCGCGCGCCGCGTTGAATTCCGCCTCCAGTGTGGTTGCCTCCGCCTCGCCGCCGCGATAGTGCAGCAGCACGCGCGCGCCGTGCGCATGCAGGCGGCGCGCAATCGCCGCGCCGACGCGTCGCGCAGCGCCGGTAACCACGGCCACCTTGTCGGTCAGGTCGTGCATCGTGCGATGGCTGTTTTTGAGCGCATTGCGGATTTTACCAATATGGGCGAGGATTCCCGCCCCATGCCGCGCCCCCCAGCCGTGCCCGCTCCCGAACCCGACGCGCTGGAGGCGAGCCGAGCACTTGTCGCGCGTATCACCCTCGCGATCGACGCGGCCGGCGGCTGGATCAGCTTTGCCGACTACATGCAGCACGCCCTCTACGCGCCGGGTCTGGGCTATTACTCGGGCGGCGCGCAGAAGTTCGGCGGCGCGGGCGACTTCGTCACCGCGCCGACGCTGGGCCCCCTGTTCGCGCAGACGCTCGCCGCGCAGGTTGCGGAACTCCTCGCGCACGGCGCGCCGGAGATCCTCGAATTCGGCGCCGGGGGCGGCGAACTCGCGAGCGACCTGCTTGCCGAGCTGGCGAGGCAAGGATGCGCGGTGGAGCGCTATTCGATACTCGAACCCAGCGCCGGACTGGCCGAGCGCCAGCGCGCGACGATTGCAGAGCGCGCGCCGCAGAGCGCAGGGCGGGTTGTGTGGCTTGACCGGCTGCCGGAGAATTTTCGCGGGGTGATGCTCGCCAACGAAGTCGTCGACGCAATGCCCGTGCAGCTGGTGGCGTGGCGAGATGAGGGCATCTTTGAGCGTGGCGTGACACACTCGGCCGAAGGCTTTGCGTGGGCCGAGCGCCCCGCACAGGGCGAGCTCCTTGAAGCAGCGCAATCGCAATCCATTTCTCCGCCCTACGCAGGGGAAATCGCGCTTGCCGCAAGCGGCTGGATCCGCAGCGTCGCAGAGGCAATGCAGCTGGGCGCGCTGCTGGTCATCGACTACGGCTTTGCGGCGCGCGAGTTCTACCACCAGCAACGCAATACCGGCACGCTGATGTGCCACTACCGCCACACCGCGCATACCGACCCGTTCTTTCTTCCCGGCCTGCAGGACATCACCGCGCACGTGGATTTCAGCGCGCTCGCCGCCGCCGGCACGGCTGCGGGCCTCGAGTTGCTTGGCTACGCCAGCCAGTCGAACTTCCTCGTCAACTGCGGGATCACGGACGTGCTTGAGCGCGCCGATCCTTCGGATGTGCGTCGCTACGCGCCGCTGGCGGCCAACGCGCACAAGCTGCTCTCGCCCGCCGAGATGGGCGAGTTGTTCAAGGTAATGTGCCTCGGTCGCGGCATCGATGCCGGCTCCGATGGCGATCGCCATCGACTCAGTGGCTTTGCACGCGGCGACCGTTCGCATACGCTGTAGCGCATGAACCGGGCCCTGCGCCAGCTGCTGTTTTCGTCCCTGCTCTGCCTGGCCACGGCCGGCCACGCTGCGGATCCTGTGGCCCAAGCCAAACTTCGCTGGGAGGACAGTCCCTACGGGCCGTTGCTCGAGCGAATCCTGCCGCCGGGTTTCGCGCCGGCCATGCTCCCGCAGCCGGATTCGCGCGGCGCGCAGCTCACGCTCAAGTACTGCGTGCAGTGCCACAACCTGCCCAACCCGGCCATGCACCACGCCGCAAAGTGGCCGAAGGTCGTCGAGCGCATGGCGGGGCGCATGCGCGGCGAAGGCAACATGGGCAAGCTCATGGCGGAAATGATGGCGGGCGTGTCGGCACCCGGCGCGGCAGAGACCACGGTTCTGCTCGCCTACCTGCGCAGGCACGCGCAGGCGCCGCTCGACCCGAAGAGGATCCCGGCCATCAATACGCCCGCGGCGGAACCGTTTCGCCTCGCCTGCCAGCAATGCCACACCCTGCCCGACCCACGCCGCCATACGGTCGCGGAATGGCCTGCGGTGGTCGCGCGCATGGAAAAGAACATGGAATGGATGAACCGCGTGGTGGGGTCCAGGCCGGTGCGGGGCGAGCCGCAACTGCGCGTCGAGGACATCAATGCCTTCCTTGCGCGCTACGCGAGGAAAGCCCGCTGAGCGGCCGGGCGTAGGCCGTTTACTACCGGTCGATCTGGATATTCTCTTTGGTTCCGCTGTTGGCGACCGAGATCATGATTCCGATGCCAATCAGGATCGCGACAGCGATCACGATCCAGGTCGTGTCGATGTTCTGCAGAACGCCCAGTTTCCAGAGCCCGGCGAGTACGCCGCCGACCAGGATGACGTACCCGACCAAATACATTCCCGCCCATTTCATGCTGCGCCTCCTGAGTGTTTCAGATTGCTGTTTGCGCAGAATAGGGCCCGCTCCGCGTGCCGTCTGTTTTCTGGCGCACAGAGCGGGCGCGACAGGAACTGGAGGAATTGGGATCAGATCGGCTTAATCGCTGCGCTCCCCTGCCGGCGTCCAACGCTCAGAGCGCCACAACCTTCATCCCGAGCGCCCTGGCGCTCTCGCTCATCGCAGCGTCGAGGCAAAGAATCGCCCGCGCGCCGAGACTCCCGGCAATCGCGATGTGGAGCGCATCACCCGCCCGAAGCTTCAAAGCGCCGTCACCCGCCAGCGCAGCAGCTCGGTGGAATGTCTCCCGCCCGGGAACGGCTACCGTGCAATGCTTGCGCGCGAATTCCCGCATCCGCGCCGCGGCTTGTTTCGCCAGATTCGCCGCCGTCTGGCCGGTGCGTACCTTTATTGCCGTCGCGGAGGAAAACTCGACCAGAGACCATTCGCTGATTGCGAGACGCTCGCCCGAAGCCTCCAGCCAACTTATGACCGCTTCGCTCTTCGGCTCCCGGATGAAAACTGGAACCAGCGCGCTGGTGTCAACGTAGATCATCAGTAACGCGCGCCGCGCCGCATACTCGCGACAACCGGCACCGTCTCTTTCTGAGACCCGAGGAACTGGCGCAGGCGGCGCGTCTCGGCCTTGCCGATGACGCTGCCTTCCGGGGCGAGTACCAGGCGCCCATCGGCCGAGACCTCCGCAATCAGGGCATCGCCCTCGCCCACGCCGATTTTCCTGGCTGCTTCGGCCGGCAATCGCAGCGCAAGGCTGTTGCCCCACTTCGACACCGTCAGTTCCATCTGCACGCCTTTCGCTGCCATCGCTGCGCTCCAGAGTATCTACACGTATCTACATGCTAGCTTCCGGCACCCGGGCGGTCAATCCTGAACCAGCCCCCGGCTGTTGGCGCTCGTCGAACTGCCGCATGCATGAGATTGACTAGCGGCGCGCTCCCTGCCTGAGCATCGAAATCAGGTTGAGGCAGATCAGATGCGCGACTTGCTGCTTCTCCCTCCGGCTGCGTTTGTGGCGCAGCTGCGCTGCAAGCGCCCGCGCCGCCTTGAGCTCGGCAGGCTCCGTGGGCAGGGCGATAGGATTGCCGGGCAGCCGCCGCGGCGATTCCCCGAAAAGGTCAGGCGTCGTCACATTACTGCTTACACGATCGTCCATCTGGCACCTCGCGAAAACTTCCGGCTCCCTGAAAGGACACTCCACGCTTGGGCGCGTCGCGTCTGTACGCTATGGCACCTGCTCCGTGTAAGCCCTGAACGCGCGACGTGGGAAAACCGCTGACAGGCGCATGAAGGGTTTTCTATTCGGGGTCGGGACAATCACCGTTTCGACCGTCGGCCTCTGCGGGGGCAGGCCATAGCAACGCGAGCCACTGAGCGCCGGAGGCTGCATCGGCGTACGCCTCGCTGAGCAGCCACCGACGGGCGGTCGACCTTTGAAATCTAGCCCGGTTCCTTTCGGAAAACGCTGAGGTCGAGCTCAGCAGGCTCCCCCAGCCACGACGCATGCGTGGTGTGGTCCGCGAGGTCATTCCCGGTCAGTCCGTGCACAAACACCGTCAACCCGTCGCGATATTCCTCGAGCCAGTCGACGAGCGCATCGAACTGTGCCGCATCGAACGCCAGCTGGCAGCTCCAGCGCGGATGCGGGCCAACGAGCTTTTCGTGCACCCGGCCCATGACCGCGCCGAAACCGCTCGCCGCCGCTTCGCACAGGTGGCGTGCCTGCTCAACCGACCCGGCGTCGAAGTACACATGCGCGTGGTACTTCGCAAACAGGTTTTCTGGCCGCACTGGTGCGGGCGGTGCGGCAGGCGCGCCCGGCACGAGGCTCAGACCGGCGGCACCGCCATCCCGCGAACCACCGCGGGCCGCTTGCCGATCGTGTCGTACCAGCGCTTGACGTTCGGGAACTCGGCGAGGTCCACCTTGTGCCACTCGTGGCGCGCGGCCCAGGGGTAGGTCGCGATGTCGGCGATCGAATATTCGCCCGCCATGTAGGGCGCATCCGCCAGCCGGCGGTCCAGCACCCCGTACAGGCGCTTGGCCTCGTCCACATAGCGCTTGATCCCGTAAGGCACCTGCTCGGGCGCCGCACGCAGGAAGTGGTGCGCCTGGCCGAACATCGGCCCGACGCCGCCCATCTGCCACATCAGCCACTGCAACGCCTCGTACTTGCCGCGCGTCGACTTGGGCAGGAATTTTCCTGTCTTGCCTGACAGGTAAACCAGGATCGCGCCGGACTCGAACATCTCTATCGGTTTCCCATCCGGCCCTTCGGAATCGACGATCGCCGGGATGCGGTTGTTCGGACTGATGGCGAGGAACGCGGGCTTGAACTGCTCGCCCTGGCCGATATTCACTTTGTGGGCCCGGTACGCGAGGCCGCACTCTTCCAGCATGATGGAGACCTTGCGGCCGTTCGGGGTGGTCCAGGTGTAGAGGTCGATCATCGCAGGCGACTTCCGTTTGCTGTGGGGGGACGGGCAGTTTATCCTGATCCGATGTTCAAATGGCTGCTCACCACGGCGCTCGCGCTGATCGTGTTCTCCGCCGCGATGCCGTGGCTCGCTCGCCGGCTGGGCTTCGGGAGGATGCCCGGCGACCTGCGCTTCTCTGTCGGCGGGCGCAGCTTCGCGCTGCCGCTGGCCAGCACTCTGATCCTGTCGCTCCTCGCCTGGCTGCTTTCGCGCGTGATCTGAACGCTAAGTAAGTAATGCCGTTTCTGCGCGACTAATTTCGGCGGGAGCGGAATTATTCCGCTGCCCGGCGCGTTTGCCCTGAGTAGACTCAAGCACACCAAAGCGGCGGCACATGAAAAAAATCCTCGTCCTGTTTGCCAAAGACTGGGACCGGCTCGAATTCAGCCGGCCCGAGTACCGCGGCCGCTACGAATTCATCCACGAGGGTTTCGACCTGTTCCGCTTCCCGGGTAACGCCCGGCTGCTCACGTTCGACGTCTTTGCCTACATCAACGCCCTGGCACGGCGCTTTCGACGCGAGCGGATTGACGGAATTGTCAGCAACAACGAGCAGTTCGGGGCGGTGATTGCTGCGGTGCTGGCTGAGAAGCTCGGCCTCCCGGGCAACGACCCGCGCGCTGTGATCACCGCGCAGCACAAGTTCTATGCCCGCACCCAGTACGCGCGCATCGCCCCCGAAGCCACGCCGCGGTTTGCCGCGTTTCCCTACGGCATACGCCACCGCGACGAACTTCCGTTCGAGCTGCCCTGTTTCGTCAAGCCGGTTAAGGCCACCTACTCGGTGCTCGCGCGGCGCATCGACCGCTTCGAGGAACTGCGCCGCCACCTTTCGTTCTGGCCGTTCGAGAAGTTCATCATCAAGCGGCTGGTGAAGCCGTTCAACGACCTGCTGTCCTGGTACACCGACTGCCGCGTTGACACGCATCACATGATCGCCGAGGAACTGCTCGAGGGCGTGCAACTCAACCTCGATGGCTACGTCCACGAGGGGAAGGTGAACACGCTGGGCATCATCGACGCCAACATGTACCCGGGCACGCAGGCGTTCGCGAGCTTCGAATACCCTTCGCGCGTCCCGCCTGAAGTCCGCGCGCGCATGACCGAGCTGGCGGCACGGATCGTCAGCGGCATCGGCTACCGGCACGGCTTCTTCAATGCCGAGTTCGTCTGGAACCCTGACACCGGGCGCATCGACCTGATCGAAATCAACCCGCGCATGGCCTCCCAATTGGCCTACCTCTACGAGGGCGTGGACGGGATCAATATCTACCGCATGAACCTCGAACTCGCGCTGGGCGAAGCCCCGCAGCTCACGCGCGAGGTGCCGCGCTTCGGACACGCGGCGAGCTTCGCGTTGCGCAAATTCGACGGCAAGCCGCTCGCCGCGGAACCCAGCCGCGAGGCGCTCGCGCAGGTTTCGCGCAGCTTTCCGGAGGCGCGGCTGATGCTCTACCTCAAGCACGGTGCAGCGCTAGCGCGAGAGATGAAATGGCTGGGCAGTTACCGTTATGCGGTGGTCAACATGGGGGCTCGGAACGCCGACGACCTCTACCGACAGTACGCAGACATGCGCACCCGGCTGTTCCGGGAGTAGGCACCCCTCAGCTTGCGGGCGCCGGTTTCAGCAGCCGCAGCTTCTGAACGATCGCGGCGCCGGCGGCCATCTGCGGGTTGGAGGGCGGGGACAGCTTCTCCGCTTGCTCCCGCTGCGCCACCGCGCGGGCTGCCAGAGGGAACGCATCCACGAACGACCCGCTGCGCGCGAACGCCTCCTTGAAGTAGGCCTCGCCGAAATAGGTCCACTCGTTGCCGTTCTCGCAGCCGAAGGACTGCCGGTCGGCCGCTGCCGCGGTGATGATCAGGGTGTTGTCGCCCTTGAGCGGCTCGATGAACCCGCCCGAATAACATGCCGAAACCACGATCACCCGCCACTTGATCCCGGCCGCGTCCAGCGCGCGCAGGATCACCGTCGGATTGACCACCTCGAGATTCAGTGGCGGCGCATGCGCGGAGAGCTGGAATCGCGCGTCCCCATGCGCCGTAAGGTACAGGAACAGCACGTCCTCCTCCGGGTTCATGCGCGCACCCACCTGCATGAGCGCGCGCTGCAGGTTGGTCGCGGTGGCGATCGGCAGTTGAGCCAGCGTGGCAGGGTTGCTGAGCAGCACGACCGAGCGCGTGCCGGTTGCGTAGCGCTGCTCCATCATGTTCGAGACAGACAGAAGTTCATGCCGGAACACATCCTGGCTTCCGTCCGGCGCAAAGCCAACGAAATACAACTCCGTCACCCCTTCACGGCCGGCCTCGACCGCCGCGAGGCTCGACTCGATAAGTTCGCCCTGGGCATGGAACACTTCCTCCCGGGCAAGCTCGGCCGGCGCCTCGTCCGGCGCCGGCACCCAGAGCCCGACGGGCGGCAGCAGCAGCAGCGAAGCCGCCATCATTGCTGCAATCAGTAGCGAGGACAGCGCGGTCCGGCGCCACTGGAAACCCATGCATACCACGACCCCGCGAACGGCGACGACCCAGCCCCAGGTGACAAACCCGATCAAGGTGATGAACTGCGCGCGCAGGCCCGTGCCTGCACCGAACGCCGCGAGGCCGGCAAGCTCGAACGCCAGGTCACCGGCCGACAGGACAACAGCGAGCAAAACGGCGAGCGACACGTTCCTATGGATCTGTGCGATAGCGAAACAAGCAGCCAGCAGCAGCGTGACCTGCGCCAGGTAGGCTGCGAGGGCGGCCGGATTGAAGGTCCCGCCTTCCGCCTGGACGGTGTTCGACACGATCCAGACCAGCAGGTTGAACCCGGCCAGCAGCACGAACTGCGCGGCGCCCGCACGGAAGTTCACCCAGCGCACCGGCAGGAAGAACGCGAGCCGCGCGCCCGACGACAGGTTGCGCATCAGCCCTGAAACCGGCGTCTCTCGCTTGGCTGCGATGGTGGCCATCTCTCCTCAGGCGCCCGGGGTGCTGCGGTTCAATGCACCCGCGATCGCGGCCAGCCGGGCTGCATCCACGTTCTCCGCGATTTCCTTCGTCGACGCGGCGTTCTGCGCAATCGCACCCGCGTCCACCGCACCCGCTGCGGCCAGCGCGTCGCGCGCGCGGGTGGCACCGGCAGAAGTCCCCGGCTCGGCGAAGCCCGCGGCCTGCAGCAGGGCCTCGAAGCGCGCCGCGCGCCGGAACGCGTCGGCGTTCTTCAGCAGGGAAAGCAGCACGGCCGGATCCCCGGACGCGGCCTTGCGCAGTCCTTCGCGGCAACGACACGCGAGCACCGCGAGCTCGCGCACATCCACCGGTGCGCGCAGGCGGTCGCACAAAGCGCGGAACGCGCGCCCTCCATCGTCGTCGCGGAACGCGCGCCCTCCATCCTCGTCGCGGAACGCGCGCCCTCCATCGTCGTCGCGGAACGCGCGCCCTCCATCATCCGCGCCCTGTGGTGCGCCGGAAAACCAGGCCAGCGCGGCAAACCGGACCGCCAGCGGCGCATGTGCGGCAGCCGCGCGCGCCAGCATCCCGAACACCGCTTCACGACTTGCACCCGCGAACAGCGCGTTCAGCTCGGGCGCAAGATGGAGCAGTGCCTCACAGCGTTCGAGTACCAGGAACATCTCCTCGGCGTGTGCCTCGCACAGGCCGCGCCCGAATTCCTGCCAGACGCGCTCGGCAACGAGATGGTCGGCCTCGCCGTGCGCGACGATCTGGCGCATCAACTGCATTGTGTCCTCGGCAACCCGGAAGCGAAAGCGCGCGGCAAAGCGCGCGACGCGCAGGATGCGCACCGGATCCTCGACGAACGATTCGCCGACGTGCCGCAGCACGCCGGCCTTGAGGTCGCGCTCGCCGCCGAAGGGGTCAACCAGCCGCCCTTCGGCATCGCGCGCCATCGCATTCATCGTGAGGTCGCGCCGCTTGAGGTCGTCCTCGAGCGTTACGTCGGGCGCGCTGTACACCGTGAAGCCCTTGTAGCCGCGGCCGCTCTTGCGCTCGGTACGCGCCAGCGCGTATTCCTCGTGCGTTTCCGGGTGGAGAAAGACCGGGAAGTCCCGGCCAACGGGCGTGTAACCGAGTGCAACCATTTCTTCCGGTGTCGCGCCCACCACCACCCAGTCCCGGTCAACGACGGGCAGCCCGAGCAGTTCATCGCGCACCGCACCCCCAACCACATAGGCCTGCATCCGGGCGCCGCTCAGTCGGCCTGCCCGCGGTGCGGCTCGCGGGGCTGCTCAAACTGCAGGATGGATTCGACTTCCTTCTCCGCCGCAGCGATCCAGTCATGCATCGCGGGCGAATCCCAGACGCGAATCTCGCCGCCGCTCGCCTCCTCGACCAGGCAGGGCACCTTGCCCGCCGGAGAGAACGAGAGGATCTCCTCCTTCGAGCCCGGAACGTACAAAGGAATCCGGTGCTCTTCAAACGCGATTCCGGCGACCCGCAACGCGAGCCACGGCCGCAACGACCACGACGAATAATTCTTGTTGCCGACGATCAACCGCAACTTACCCACCTACCCGACCACCGGAAGCTGTGAGGGAAGGGGCGTGGGGGGGACACGGGAGTTTAAACAACACAAAAGAGAGATGACGCCCAAAAGAAAATAAAAAACCCCGGCAACGCAGCGCCCCCCCACAAAGAACGGCCCCCAAAAAAC
>JBBQVP010000111.1:0-14493 GCA_038211455.1 Burkholderiales bacterium | reverse complement strand
GCCAGTTCGATGCTCGAACCCAGCCCGCGCGCGTGCTCGTCGGTAAGAAAGGCTTCGCTGCGCTCGCAGGTCCATTTCACTGGCCGGCCCAGGCGCTTCGCGGCCCAGGCCACCAGCGCGTATTCGGGGTAGAGGTTGTTGCGCGTACCGTAGTTGCCGCCGAGGTCGCGCGTGACCACGCGCACTGCCTCGGCCACAACCCCCAGGGTGCCGGCGATATCGTTGCGGTGCCGCTGCACGCCGCCCGAGGAGCAATGCACTGTGTACCGGCCGCTTGCGGCGTCGTAGGTGGAAAGCGCAGAGCGCGGTTCCATCGGCACGCCCGTGACCCGGTTCACCAGCGTGTCGAGGCGAACCACGTGTGCAGCGCGCGCGAACGCCGCGTCGGCGCCGATTGCGTCCCCGGCGACACAGTCCACGCTGAGGTTCGTCTCACAGTCCGCCCATACGCGCTGCGCGCCGATGGCGGCGGCGTCGCCAGCGGAGACCACCGCGGGCAGGGGTTCGTAGTCGACTTCGATCTTTTCGGCTGCATCCTTCGCCTGCGCGAATGTTTCGGCGATCACCATCGCGACCGCCTGCCCCACGTAGCGGGCGCAGTCCGCCGGCAGGGCGGGGTAGGGGGCGAGGAAGATCGGCGTCAGCCTGACTTCATACGGATTGGCGGAAATCGGTGTGTACGGGATCGGCCGGAGACCATCTGCCGCAGCGTCCGCGCCCGTCAGCGCGGTGAGCACGCCGGGCATGGCGAGGGCTTCGCGCGTGTCGATCGCGGCGATCCGCGCGTGCGCGTGCGGCGAGCGGACCATGCAGGCCCAGGCCTGTCCCGGCAGGTTGATGTCGTCAGAGAAACAGCCCTCGCCGCGCAGCAGGCGGTCGTCCTCGAGGCGCGGAACGGGTTTGCCGATGCCCTCACGTGCGTGGCCCGGGGCGGGGTGGAGAAAGCTCATGCCGGGCATGGTAATGCACGCGCCAGGCAGGTGTGCGAGCGGCCTGGCATGCGAGCGCATGCGAGCCCGCGCCGGTAAGGGACGCTCAGGCCGGCTCGCGCGTGCGCCGGGCCTTGCTGATGATTTCCGCGCGCACGTCGGTGATCTCGATCGCCTGCGAGGCATGCTCGGCATCGCAATGCTCGGTGCGCGGGCAGTTGGTGCTGCGTGGGCAGATGATGCGCGCCGGGCGCAGCAGGGCGTCCTCCACCCAGGCGATGTTCAACACCCGGGCTGCCCCCCTGATGGCTTCGACCGCGTGCTTGGGGATTTTCCCTTCCCCGTGGTGGCTCAGGCATTGCGCGGTGATGCCCGCCACGATGGCGTCCGCATCGACGCCGTGCGAGCGCAGCGCCGGTAGCAGGTCGATCCCGACCGAAAGCACGTGCGGGTTGCCCGCCATGTCCCCGGTGCGCCGCGAGTGGCAGCAGTAGAGCAGGGACTGGTCGCCATCGCGCAGAACGGAGATCTGCGAACCCCGGTCCGGCCCGTCGTCCTTGTTGAGCATGCGGAACACCGCCCAGTTAGGGCAGGGATCGGTGACCTGCGCCATGTTGCCCCAGGGCAGCGGGATCCCGTTGCCGCGGTACACCGCGCGCAGGTAGCCCGGCGGGTAGGCGTCGAAGTAGTGCCAGTAAGGATAGGGCGAGACCTTGGTCATGCGCCGCATGACCACGGCCGGCGTCAGCTCGACTTTCTCTGCGGCTTCCACGCGGTAGGACTCGCGCGTAAGAAACCTCCGGAACGGGACCTTGGGGCAGAGCAACGCGCCGGCAAAAAAGCTGCACTCGAAATCGCGCCAGGCGTGCAGCACGTCGCGCGCGCTCATCCCTGCGGCCATGTGCGCCCCGTCCTCGGGGCTGCCGCCCATCTCCCCGCCGGTGGCGTGCGCGGACTTCAGGCCGTCGCCCCCGTGCAGGACCTTGTGGCCCAGGTGTGCGGCGAGGTCGAACTTGAGGCGCGCCGGGTCGGCCTGCAGGCTGCGGTTGAGGAAAACGGTGCGTGGCGCCTCGTAGAACGAACGCACCATGCTGTGCAGCTCGCGGTCCTTGTCGCGCGCAAGCACGGGCTTGCGGTCGAACCAGCGGAGCGTGAGGCCGTGGTGCTTGCACAGCCGCATCAGGTCATCCACATCAAGCGGAAACTTGCGTCCACCCACACTGTCCGCCGCGCGCTCGAGGTCGGGAAAGTCGTTGCGCGACATCTCCTGGTGGGAGCGGATCAGCAGGTGCGCGAACTGCCGCCCCGTGGTGCCGGTCTGCGCGAGTAGTTCCGGGATCGCCGCCTGCAACAGTTCCTTGGAGAACAGGAACGCCGGCTCGAGCGGCACGCCTGCCGCGCCGCCGGCGCGTTGCTCGGCTGCCGGCTGCGATTCAATCTCGGGGTTGCCATCGAGGAACCACTGCGGTTCGCGCTGGAAGAGCGACGACAGCAGCCCGAGCACCTCTTCCGAGGGCGTGCGCTTGCCGCTTTCGATCATGCTCAGGTAGGACACCGAGGGCGCGCTGCGCGAATCGAGCTGGATACAGCGCGCCGAGAGTTCTTCGAGCGTCAGGCCATTGCGCTTGCGCAGCGCGCGCAGCTTGGTCCCGAGGAAGTGGCTCTTGCGTGTGTGCTGGGTCATCGGCTGGTGAAGGGGGTGTGTAAAAAAAGGCGGCTGTGAAAGAGGTGTGTAGAAAGCGTTTGTGAAATTAACAGTGTGAAATTTCCGTAGTCAAATTATCGTATTTTCACGCATATGATGCCTCGCAGCAACGCAGAAGTACACACCGGAGGCACCACATGCAAAAAAACATCCTGATTCTCGGCGCGTCCTACGGCTCGCTCCTCGCCACCAAGCTGCTGATGGCAGGCCACTCGGTCACCCTGGTCTGCACCGGCCCGACGGCCAACCTGATCAACCGCGAGGGCACGCGACTGCGTTTCCCGATCCGCGGCCGCGATGCGCTGCTGCAAATCGACTCGAACACGCTGCCGGGAACGCTCCGCGCGAGTGCGCCGGACGAGGTGCGCTTCGACGCCCGCTTCGACGCCCCAGGCCACGCCGCCTACGACCTGGTCGTGCTCGGCATGCAGGAGGCGCAGTACGGCGCATCGGGCGTGCGTGAGTTGATGGGCCGCATCGCGCGCGCCGCGCTGCCCTGCCTCGCCATCATGAACATGCCGCCGCTGCCCTACCTGAAGCGGATTCCGGGGCTGGCCACCGACGCGCTGAAGGCCTGCTATGCCGACCCGGCGGTCTGGGATGGTTTCGAGCCCGGCCTGATCACGCTGGCGAGTCCGGATCCGCAAGCCTTCCGCCCGGCGGACGAGCCCAAGAACGTGCTTCAGGTCGGATTGCCGACCAACTTCAAAGCGGCACGCTTCGCTTCCGACGAGCACACCGCGCTGCTGCGCCAGTTGGAGGCGGATATCGAGGCAGTTCGGTTCGACGACGCGGGCAACGAGATCGAAATCCCGGTGAAACTCAAGGTCCACGAGTCGGTGTTCGTGCCGCTCGCCAAGTGGCCGATGCTGATCGCCGGCAACTACCGCTGCATCCGTCCGGATGACATGATTCCGATCAGGGAGGCCGTGCATGGCGATGTGGACGCCTCGCGCACGATCTATGAATGGGTGGCGGGACTGTGCACCGGGCTGGGTGCCGCGCCGGACGACCTGGTGCCGTTCGACAAATACGCCGCCGCCGCTGCGGGCCTGGGCAAGCCCTCGTCAGCCGCGCGCGCGCTGTTCGGCGGCGCGGTGCACATTGAGCGCGTTGACAGCCTGGTGCGGCGGATTGCCGGTCAGCGCGGACAGCATTCGGATTTGCTGCACGAGATCGTCGGACTGGTGGATGAGCGCCTGGCGGGCAACCGCACCCGGCAGCGACCTGCGCCGGCAGTGAAAATCACGGCGGGCCGGGCCGCGCGCCTGATTGAAGCGCGTGCCGGCGAGACGCACGTCGCAGAGGTGCTGGCCGGCGTCTAGCGGGCACGCCCCCTCTGCCTGCTGGTTAGAATGCGCTAGCCGCGATCCCGGATCGCGACGCTGTCAGCAGCGCTTACGAGGAGGGGGATTCCTGAAGTTGTCCATTCCGCCGCGCGCGATCGGCGCGGCGCTGTTCATTCACGCGCTCTGGGGCGGAAACCCGGTCGCGGTCAAGCTCGGCCTTGCGGCCTTTCCGCCGCTGTATAGCGGCTTTCTGCGGTTCGCGCTTGCCTGCCTGTGTGTGGCGGTGTGGGCGGCGGTGGCCAGGATCCCGCTGCGCGCACCGCGCGAGGAGTGGCCGGCAATCGTGTGGATCGGCCTGCTCTTCACGCTTCAGATCGCGCTCATGAATTTCGGCTTCGCGGCAACCACAGGGACCAACAGCGCGGTGCTGATATCCACGAATCCGCTGTTCGGGTTGCTGTTTGCCCACTTCCTGATTCCGGGCGACCGGATCCGGGCGCCACGCGCGCTCGGCGCTGCAGTGGCATTTGTCGGAACGGTCTTTGTGCTCACGCGTGGCGCGCTTCCGGCGGCGGGCGAGGGACTGAATGCGGGTGACCTGATCGTGCTTGCCAGCGCGGCCCTGCTCGGGCTGCGCCTCGCGCTGAGCGGGCGCCTGCTCCAGCGCGTAAACGAAGTCCGGCTCGTGTTCTGGATGATGCTGCTGTCGCTGCCGCTCTTTGCCATCGGCGGGGTCGCGTTTGAGACGATCCTCTGGGAGCAGGTCGGCTGGGTGCCGGTCGCCGGCATCGTGTATCAGGGCGCGGTGGTCGCGGGGCTGGCGTTCACGGTCAACTTCTACCTGATCCGGCGCTACACGCCGAGCGTCATGATCAGCTTCAATTTTGCGGCGCCGGTCGTGGGCGTGGCGCTGAGCATCTGGATACTCGGCGAGCCTGTGCTTCCGGGCGTACTCGCGGGGATGGCCCTGGTGGCGCTGGGACTCGCGCTGGTGACGCGGCGCTGAGCCGGCGCAGCCGGGAATGTGTATCGGTTTCGATACACAAACTGGCAGGATGCCCGCACCAGTACTTGATTTTATATTTTAAAAGTTTACAAATTTCGGTGCTACTGCTCGGCCCAGCGCAGGCTGCGGTGGACCGCCTCACGCCAGCGTCCGAGCAGGTTGGCCGCCGACGAAGGGTTCATCTGCGGCTCGAAGGTGCGCTCGATCTCCCAGTGGGTGGCGATTTCCTCGCGCGAATCCCAGACGCTGGTCGCGAGTCCTGCGAGGTAGGCGGCGCCCAGCGCGGTGGTTTCCTGCACGCGCGGCCGAAGCACCGGTACGCCGAGGATGTCGGCCTGGAACTGCATCAGCAGGTTGTTCGCCGTGGCGCCGCCGTCGACACGCAACTCGGTGAGTTTGCGGCCGGCGTCACGCTCCATCGCGTCAAGCAGGTCGGCCGACTGGAAGGCGATCGACTCGAGCGCCGCGCGCGCGACGTGCTCGCGCCCCGAGCCACGCGTCAGCCCGACGATGGCGCCACGCGCGTAGGGGTCCCAGTGCGGTGCGCCCAGGCCGGCGAAGGCCGGGACGAGGTAGACCCCGCCGTTGTCGGGAACGCTGGCCGCGAGGGATTCGATCTCTGCCGAAGACTTGAAAAAGCGCATCTCGTCCCGCAGCCACTGCACCACCGCGCCCCCGACGAACACGCTGCCTTCGAGCGCGTATTCGCGGTCGACGTCGCGCGCGTCGCGGCTGCGCCCCATCTGCGCGCAGCACGTGGTCACGAGGCCGTTGACAGAGTGCACAGCCTTGTCTCCGGTGTGCAGCAGGAGGAAGCAGCCGGTGCCGTAGGTGTTCTTGCCCATGCCGGCCTTGTGGCAGCTTTGGCCAAACAACGCGGCCTGCTGGTCGCCGGCTATGCCCGCGATCAGGACCGGCTCGCCGAGAACGTCGGGCGCGATCATCCCGAACGCGCCCGAGGAGGCGAGCACATCGGGCAGGATCGCGCGCGGCACGCGCAGGATCTCGAGCAGTTCCTCGTCCCAGTCTCCCGTATGGATGTCGAACAGCATCGTGCGCGAAGCATTCGACGGATCGGTCACATGCAGCCGGCTCTGCGAGAGGTTCCACGCAAGCCAGGTGTCAACGGTTCCGAAGGCGAGTTCGCCGCGCTCGGCCCGCGCGCGGGCGCCGGGGATGTGGTCGAGCAGCCAGGCGATCTTGGTGGCGCTGAAGTACGGGTCGATCACCAGGCCGGTCTTGTTCCTGATCAGGTTCTCGACCCCGGCCTCGCGCAGTTCGGCGCACTGCGCCGCGGTGCGCCGGTCCTGCCAGACGATCGCATTGTGAATCGGCTGGCCGGTTTGCCGGTCCCAGAGGATCGTGGTCTCGCGCTGGTTCGTGATGCCGGCGGCGACGATCTCGTTCGAGCCGATGTTGCCCTTCTCCAGCGCCTCGCGGGCCACGTCGCGCTGTGACTCGAAGATCTCGACCGGGTCGTGCTCGACCCAGCCCGGCTTCGGGAATATCTGGCGGATTTCGCGCTGCGCGCTGGAAACCGGTTTGCCCTCCTCATTGAATACGATGGCGCGTGAACTGGTGGTGCCCTGGTCGAGCGCGAGTATGTATTTCATGGCCTGGATTCACGGGGTGAGATTGGCTCAATGGTAATATTCTTCGCATCGCAGCAATCGCCGGTTTTCGCATGCCTCTGCCAATTCAGGACGTAGAACGCGAACTTACGCATACGCGCCGCCTGCGCTTCGAGGGCTACAAGCGCGCCGATGGCCTGTGGGATATCGAGGGCCACATCACCGACGTAAAGAACCACGATTTCACCCTTGAAACCGGCGTGCGGCGGGCCGGGCTGCCGGTGCACGACATGTGGGTGCGCCTGACGATCGACACCCGCTTCAGGATCGTGGATGCGATGGCGGTGTCAGATGCGGTGCCGTATCCCGGAGGCTGCGAGACGATCGGCCCCGACTACCGCAAGCTGGTCGGCCTGAGCCTGATCGAAGGATTCCGAAAAAAAGTGCATGAACTGCTCGGCGGGGTGCGCGGCTGCACCCATATCACCGAGATGCTGGGCTACTTCCCGACCGCGGCAATCCAGACCTTCGCGGGGGAGAGCAAGATGAACCGCGATGAAAGCAAGAAACCGTTCCAGCTCGACCATTGCCATGCGATGGATACGCATTCCGACACCGTGCGCGAGTACTATCCGAAGTGGTATGCGGGACAGCACCAGACTTCGCGCGCCTGACGACCGCGCCAGACTTCGCGCGCCTGACGATGGGCGCTTGACATCAATCAATGAGCAAAAGGATCGCGCGGCCACATGATCCGCGACGGGAGGCAAGAATAAAATGAAGATCCACGAGTATCAGGGCAAGGAACTGTTCCGAAAATTCGGCGTCGTGACGCCGCGCGGCGTTCCGTGCTTTTCCGTCGACGAGGCGGTCGAGGCGGCGAAAAAGCTCGGCGGCAAGGTCTGGGTGGTGAAAGCCCAGATCCACGCCGGTGGCCGCGGAAAAGGCGGGGGCGTGAAGGTCGCCAAATCGCTCGATGAAGTGCGTGCCAGGGCGACCGAAATACTCGGCATGCAGCTTGTGACCCACCAGACCGGCCCACACGGCCAGAAGGTGCGGCGCCTGCTGGTCGAAGAGGGCGCCGACATCAAGCAGGAGCTCTACATCGGCATGGTGGTGGATCGCGGCACCCAGCGCGTGGCCCTGATGGCGAGTTCCGAAGGCGGCATGGACATCGAGGAAGTCGCCGCGCACCGGCCTGAAAAAATCCACCATGTCAGCATCGACCCGGGCACGGGCCTGACCGATGCGCAGGCGGCGGATGTGGCAAAGAAGATCGGCGTGCCGGAGGCTTGCGTGCCGCAGGCGCGCGACCTGCTCAAGGGGCTGTACAAGTGCTTCGATGAAACTGACGCGTCACTCGCCGAGATCAACCCGTTGATCACCACCGGCGAGGGTAAGGTGATCGCGCTGGATGCCAAGCTGAATTTCGACGACAACGCGCTGTTTCGCCACCCCGAGATCGTCGCGATGCGCGACCTCGACGAGGAGGATCCGGCGGAGGTGCAGGCCTCGAAATTCGACCTCAACTATATCCAGCTCGAGGGGAACATCGGCTGTCTCGTGAACGGCGCCGGGCTGGCGATGGGCACGATGGACATCATCAAGGTGTATGGCGGGGAGCCGGCGAACTTTCTTGATGTCGGTGGTGGCGCGACCACGGAGAAGGTGACCGAGGCGTTCAAGATCATGCTCACCAACCCGGACCTCAAGGCGATCCTGGTCAACATTTTCGGCGGGATCATGAAATGCGACGTGATCGCCACCGCCTGCGTCGATGCGGCCAGGCAGGTCAAGCTGTCGGTGCCGCTGGTGGTACGGCTGGAGGGAACCAACGTCGACCTTGGCAAGAAGATCCTCGCCGAGTCGGGACTGCCGATCATCTCTGCCAACAACATGGCGGACGCCGCGCAGAAAGTCGTCGCCGCAGCCAAGGGAAAGAACTGACCATGTCCATCCTGATCGACAAGAACACCCGCGTGATGACGCAGGGCATCACGGGCAAGACCGGCCAGTTCCACACCCGCATGAGCCGCGAGTACGCCAACGGCCGCGCCTGCTACGTCGCCGGCGTGAACCCGAAGAAGGCGGGGGAGAACTTCGAAGGCATCCCGATCTTCGCAAGCGTGAAAGAGGCGAAGGAGCAGACCGGCGCCAATGTCTCGGTGATCTATGTGCCGCCGCCGTTCGCGGCCGCCGCGATCGACGAGGCCGTCGAGGCGGGGCTCGACCTCGTGATCTGCATCACCGAGGGCATCCCGGTGCGCGACATGATCCGCACCAAGTACAAGATGATCGGCAAAAAGACGATCCTGGTCGGGCCGAACTGCCCCGGCGTGATCACGCCCGAGGAAATCAAGATCGGCATCATGCCCGGCCATATCCACAAGAAGGGGCCGATCGGGGTGGTCTCGCGCTCCGGTACCCTGACCTACGAGGCGGTCGGGCAACTGATGGAACTGGGGCTGGGGCAGAGTTCCTGTGTCGGCACCGGCGGCGACCCGGTCAACGGCCTGAAGCATATCGACGTGCTGCGCATGTTCAACGACGACCCGGCGACCGAAGCGGTGATCATGGTCGGCGAGATCGGTGGCACGGACGAGGAAACCGCGGCGCTGTGGGTGAAGCAGAACATGAACAAGCCCGTGATCGGGTTCATCGCCGGCGTCACCGCGCCTCCGGGCAAGCGCATGGGCCACGCCGGCGCGATTATTTCCGGAGGCAAGGGCACCGCGCAGGAAAAGCTCGCGGTGATGGAAGAGTGCGGCATCAAGGTGACGCGCAATCCCGCGGAGATGGGCAAGACGCTGAAGTCCGTCCTCAAGTAGCGTCTGGGGCGGGACGCGGTTCGGGTGTAGAGTCGCCTGCGATGGCTGCCATCGCACCGCCCGCGTTTCTTGACCGCCTCGACCCCGAAGCGCGCAACCTGCTGCTTTCAGTCGCGAGGCAGGTTTCGTTCATGCAAGGCTCGCAACTCGTGCGCCACGGCGAGCCGGCACGTGGTGCATGGCTGCTGCGCGAGGGCGCAGCCGAGGCGGTCGTGGTGCTGCCCGGTGGTGAAAGGCTGACCGTCGCGCTGCTCGGACCAGGCAGCATGTTCGGCGAGACGGCCCTGCTCGACCACGGTGAGTGCACGGCGACTGTCTGCGCCAGCTTGAACCTCGACGGCTGGTTCGTGGAGCGCGAGGATTTCCGCGCATTGGTTGCGCAGCGCAGCCCCGCGGCGCTGCGCATCCAGCACGCGCTCACGCTGGCCCTTTCGGAAAAGCTGCGAATTCTGAATGCGCGGGTGCTCGCCTGGGACGCGCCTGAGGACCAGCCAGCGCGGGTTGAAGACCCCACCCTCGATCCGTTGGCGGGCACGGCGCGCTTACGCCATGCGGCATTCGACTGGCGCGCTTTCCTCCACCGGCTGCCGCTGTTCGAGGGCTTCGACACCGCGGAGGTCGGCGCGGTCGCCGATGAGGGTCGGCTGATCGAACTTGCGCGCGGGGTGCCGGTGTTCGTCGCCGGGCAAAAGGCGGACGCGGCGTACATTGTCGTGCGCGGCGCCGTGGAGGTGATCGCACGCCGCGAGCGCATGGAAAGGCGCATCGCAATGCTCGGGCCGGGGCAGTTTTTCGGCTTTATGAGCATGCTGGAGTCCCTGCCGCATGGCGCCTCGGCCTATGCCCGAGAAGCCTCGCTGCTGCTTGAACTGGACAGGCTGCATTTCGATGCGATTTATTCGAGCCCCGGCTCGATCGCAGGCAAGCTGCACCGTGCCATCCATCGCGGCTTGCTCGCTTCACTGGCGCAGACCAACCGCCGCCTGACCCGGCTGATCAGCCAGGCCCAGCTCGCATCGGGCGGCGAGCGGCATGCAGAACTCTCGGCCGCTTACCATGGCCAGATCGTTACGGGCGTCTGACTAGAACCGCCCGGATTCAGTCCAGGTACTTCAGCCGGATCGCCGGTCGCCCGTTGCGCAGTTCCGCGTGCAGCATGCCGTATTCGGGCACTTCGACCCAGGCCGAGGTGTCGCGCGTCAGCGGCTCGGAAGCCACGAGGATCGAGTCCGCCTGCTCGCTGCCTCCGATCATCTTCCACTCGCCCTCGTGCAGTCCGTAGTCCCTGCCCACGGTGTACCAGAGGCTGAGGTACGAAAGATTCGCTTCGTGCAGTCGCGCCGCGTCAGCGGTGGCGTAGCAGCCGAAATCAAAGCAATAGCGCACGGCGACGAGCTGGCTGCCGTCTGCGATGAACAGGTTCAGTGAGGACGAAATCCCGATGCCAAGCGTCGCGCGGATCTCGCGCAGGATGGCCAGCGTGCGCTCGACGGCCTGGGTGAGTTCGTCGCGAGTCGGTCGGCGGTGCGCGTCGGGCAACTGGGAAACGAGCAGCGCGTAGACCCATTCGCTATCGGTCGTACCGTGGACCTGCGCTGCGAATTCCGGGTCCACGCGGCGGGCGATGAGGGGTTTCATCTCGGCGAAGCGAGCCAGATCGCCGTTGTGCGCGAGCACCAGCGGGACGCCCGCGAAATGAAATGGATGCACGTTCTGCAACGAGATCTCGACCCGGGTGCTGTAAGCTACTCCGCGCACATGCGCTAGGACGCAGGCGGCGTGAATCTTCTCGGACAGCCCCTTCAGGTTGCGATCGAACACCGGAAGCGACTGCGAGTAATACGCGAACGGCCGTTCCGGATCCGGCGTCGCCGGGTCCCAGGCGCGCATCCCGAAGCCTGCGAGATTGAGCATGTGCAGCATCTTCGGCATGTAACTCTGCCTCACCAGCGCGGAATCCGGCTGGAACAGCAGGTTGTCGAGCAGCACCGGCTGGCCGAGGTAGAGCAGGGCTCTGCACATAGCGGAACTACAACAGGCCGCTTGACCGCAGTCAAGATTCCGTCGTGTGCTCTGCCGGATAATAAACGCTTGGACAAAGGGGCGATGCGCGATGGTTGGTTCCAGCGACAAAAATCCGATGCAGCCTGAGAATACTGGCGCTCGTCGCAGGCGGGGAGCGCCCAAGGGGCGTCGCGTCGATCCGGTTGCGCTCGCGGAAGTTCGCCGGCTTCTCGGTCGGGAATTGCGCCGCCGCGACCTGCTGATCGAACACCTTCACAAGATCCAGGATGCGCATGGACACCTGTCAGCGGCCCATCTCGCGGCGCTCGCCGAGGAGATGCGCCTGGGGATGGCCGAAGTCTATGAGGTGGCGAGCTTCTACCACCACTTCGATATCGTTAAGGAAGGCGAGACGGCCCCGCCCGCGCTGACCGTGCGGGTGTGCGATTCGCTCTCCTGCGAAATGGCCGGCGCGAAGGACCTGCTGCGCAAGTTGCCGGCACTGCTCGGCAAGGATGTGCGTGTGCTGGCCGCGCCGTGCATCGGCCGCTGCGAGTCCGCGCCTGCCGTCGTGGTCGGCCAGAATCCGGTGCTGCGCGCCACGCAGGAGTCGGTGCTCAAGCAGGTGCGCGCGCGTCAAACAAAAAGCTTCGAACCGGAATACATCGACTACGCCGCCTACCGAAAGGGCGGCGGCTATGCGCTGGTCGCGGACTGCCTGGCCGGCCGCCGGTCGCGCGACGCGATCACGAAGGTCATGGAAGATTCCGGCCTTCGCGGCCTGGGCGGTGCGGGGTTTCCCGCCGGGCGCAAGTGGCGGCTGGTGGCTGCCGAACCCGGGCCGCACAATATGGCGGTGAACATCGACGAGGGCGAGCCGGGCACGTTCAAGGACCGCTACTACCTCGAGCGCGACCCGCACCGGTTCCTCGAGGGCATGCTGGTTGCCGCCTGGGCGGCGGGAGTGGGTGAGATCTGGATCTACCTGCGCGACGAGTACGCGGGTTGCCGCGCGGTCCTCGAGCGCGAACTGGCGAAGCTGAAGAAGAATCCGCCCTGCGCCCTGCCGCCCATCCACCTGCGCCGCGGCGCGGGGGCGTACATCTGCGGCGAGGAATCCGCGATGATCGAATCGATCGAGGGCAAGCGCGGTATGCCGCGCTTGCGCCCGCCGTATGTCGCGCAGGTCGGCCTGTTCGGCTATCCCACGCTGGAACACAACATGGAGACGGTCTTCTGGGTGCGCGAGATCGTCGAGAAAGGCGCCGCGTGGTTTGCGTCCCAGGGACGCAACGGCCGCAAGGGGCTGCGCTCGTTCTCCGTCTCGGGCCGGGTGAAGAATCCCGGCGTGCACCTGGCGCCGGCCGGGATTACGGCAAAGGAGCTGATCGCGGAGTATTGCGGCGGCATGCAGGAGGGGCACACGTTCTACGCTTATCTTCCGGGTGGCGCCTCCGGCGGCATATTGCCTGCGGCGATGGGTGACATCCCGCTCGATTTCGACACGCTGCAGCCGCACGGCTGCTTCATCGGCTCGGCGGCGGTCGTGATCCTGTCACAGAAAGACCGGGCGATTGATGCGGCGAAGAACCTGCTGCGCTTTTTCAAGGACGAGTCCTGCGGCCAGTGCACGCCGTGCCGCGTCGGTACCGCCAAGGCGCTCGCGCTGATGGATGCGCCGCAATGGAACCAACCGCTGCTCAATGAACTCTCAACGGTGATGATGGACGCTTCGATCTGTGGCCTTGGACAGGCCGCGCCGAACCCGGTGTTGAGCGTGATGAAATTCTTCCCGCACGAGGTGGCCTGATGGAACGCGCGAGCAGCCGGCAACTGGCGACGATGCCGATCGAATTCAAGCTGAACGGCCGCACGGTCGTCGGCCGCCCTGATGAAACAATCATCGAGACGGCCAAACGCCACGGGGTCGAGATCCCGCACCTGTGTTACACGCCGGGCTTGCGGCCCGATGGCAACTGCCGAGCCTGCGTGGTCGAGGTCAAGGGCGAGCGCGTCCTTGCGCCGTCCTGCTGCCGTTACCCGACTGAGGGCATGGAGGTCGCGAGCGACAGCGAGCGCGCGAAGCGCTCGCAGAAGATGGTGCTGGAGCTGCTGCTCTCCGACATGCCGGAGAAGTCGTATCGGCTGGATTCGGAGCTCGACCAATGGGCCAAGTCGCTCGACGTGGGGCTGCCGCGGTTCCCCGCGCGCGCGCAACCCGCCGCAGACGTGTCGCACCCTGGCATTGCAGTCAACCTGGACGCCTGCATCCAATGCACGCGCTGCGTGCGTGCCTGCCGCGAGGAGCAGGTCAACGATGTGATCGGCTACGCGTTTCGCGGGGATCACTCGAAGATCGTGTTCGATTTCGACGACCCGATGGGCGCCTCGACCTGCGTGGCCTGCGGCGAGTGCGTCCAGGCCTGCCCGACGGGCGCGCTGATGCCGGCGCGCGAGGCCGGGCTCGCGGCGATCGACAAGGAGGTCGAATCGCTGTGCCCCTTCTGCGGCGTGGGCTGCCAGCTGACCTACCATGTGGAAAAGAATGTGATCAAGTTCGTGACCGGGCGTGACGGCCCGGCCAACCATGGTCGCCTGTGCGTGAAGGGGCGCTATGGGTTTGACTACGCGCACCATCCGCAGCGCCTGACCCGCCCGCTGATCAGGAAGCCCGGCGTGCCGAAAACCGCGGAGTTCACGGTCGACCCGGCCAACTGGTCCGCGGCGTTCCGCGAAGCCAGCTGGGAGGAGGCGCTCGAAGCCGCGGCCGGCGGGCTGCGCAGGATCCGCGACGAGCAAGGCAAGCTGAGCGGGAAATACGCCCTCGCGGGTTTCGGTTCGGCGAAAGGCTCGAACGAGGAAGCGTATCTCTTCCAGAAGCTGGTGCGCACCGGGTTCGGTTCCAACTACGTAGACCACTGCACCCGGCTGTGCCATGCGTCCTCTGTCGCGGCGCTGCTCGAGGGCGTGGGCTCAGGCGCCGTGTCCAACCAGGTCAGCGATGTGCTGAACGCCGAGGTGGTGTTCGTGATCGGCGCCAATCCCACGGTGAACCACCCGGTCGCGGCGACCTGGATGAAGAACGCGGCGAAGAACGGCGTCAAGCTGATCATGGCCGATCCGCGCAAGACCGAGCTCGCGCGCTACGCGACGCATTTCCT
>JBBQVP010000110.1:0-14584 GCA_038211455.1 Burkholderiales bacterium | reverse complement strand
GTCGCGGCGAACATCCCGCAGGCAGCGATGTTGGAATGCATCAGCCCGCCGGGCAGCCAGGACACCCAGTGCACGAGCGCGCCGTACATGCGCTCAGCAAAGCCCGATCGCAGCAGGATTTCCCCCAGCAGGATGAACAGCGGCACCGATACCAGCAGGAATTCGTTCGATGCCGACCAGGCGACCTCGCCCATGGCGCGCACCAGCGGCAACTGCGAATACATGGCCTCGAGGATCAGCCCGAGCACGCCCATCGCCGCAGCCACCGGGATTGCCAGTGCCATCAGCGCGAGCAGGACGGCGAGGGTCGTCGCGATCACGGCGTATTGCGCCCGATCTGGTGCGCGTAGGCAGCTTCTTCGTCGGCCTCCTCGACGATACTGCGCGCGCCGAGCAGGGCGTGGATGGTGGCCCAGTCGCCCTGCAGCAGGGCTTTCAGCGAACGCGCAAGGAGCAGCACGAGCGTGACGAGGAACAGCGCAAGTCCCAGCACCCACAGGGCCTGCGGGATCCACATCGGCACCTTCAGGGCGCTGTTGGATTTCGCCGACAACGACCAGGAGGTGTCCAGTACTTCATAACCGTACCAGGCCAGGTAGGAGACGAAAGCGCCGAGGGCAACCAGCGCTATCACATCAAGCACGGCGCACAGCTTCGGTGGCAGCTTCTGGTAGAGCGCATCGACGCGCACGTTGGCGCGCTTGAGCAGTGCGAACGGGAAAGCCCATGCGCTGCCGATTGCCAGCGCGTAACCCGAGAGTTCATCCGCGCCGCCGAGCGACAGCGAAAAAACCTTGCGCGCGATCACGTCCACCGAAACGGTGAACGCGGCCAGCAACAGCAGCGCGCCGCCGGCCCAGACAGCACGCAGGCTCAGCCAGTCTGCGGCGCGGAGGGCGCGATCTAGCAAGGCGGAGCCGCTGGCTACTTCTTCGCGACGATGCCGACCGTCTTGCCGATGGTCTGGTTGAAATCGGCCACGCACTCGGCGCTACAGCGCGCAGCCCATTTCGGGATCATCGTTTCGGTCACGATCTTGTTCAGCAGCGCCTTGTCGGCGGCGGAGGGCTGGATTACCTTCATCTTGCCCTTGTTGCCGATCTTGCATTCGTCGGTCCCCGCGTTGCAGACCAGCCCCTGCTGGGTGTGGTATCCGGCGGCGTCCCAGATCTCCTTTTCCAGCCCCTTGATCTCGGTCTCGATCAGGGCGCGCACCTTCGGGTCGAGCTTATCCCAGGACTTCATGTTCGCGGCGTAGGCGATCTGGCCCCAGCTGACCGGCAGCGCGAGCAGGTGCGTGGACACCTCGTTCCATTTCGCCAGGTTCCCCGACAGCGTGCCGGTGATGCCGCAGTCCACGGTCTTGTTCTGCAGCGCGGGCACGACTTCACCGAATGCCATCGTGACCGGGGTTCCGCCCAGTGCCTGGACGAGCTCCGACTGCGAACGCCCGGCTGCGCGGACCTTCTTGCCCTTCACGTCGGCGAGGCTGTTGAGCTCGCCGTTGCAATAGAACACCTGCGCCGGGTAGGTACCCACCGCCATCAGCTTGACGCCGAACTTGGCCATCAGCTTGGTGTACATCGCCTTGGAGGCTTCTGTCGATTTGCGCGCGGTGTCGACGTCCGTGAGCATGCCGGCGATATCGACCGCTTCAAAGGTCGGGTCGTCCGAGGCCAGGTAGGCCAGCACCGTCGCGCCGATCTCGAGCGCACCGCTGCTCATCAGGCGAAGCACTTCGGGGCCTTTGAGGCCCATCTCGTTGAAACCCTTGATCTCGGCCGTCACTGCACCGCCGGATTTGGCAGCGAGCGTCTTCGTCCAGAAGGGCACTTCGTAGTCCTTGTAAGGCGGCAGGCTGGAGATCGATCCGACGACCTTGAGCTGGGTCTTGGGCAGGCTCTGCGCGAATGCTGGCGCGGCAGCGATGAGTGCGGCGATCAGCAGGGCGAATTTTGACTTCATTGCGTTCTCCGGGGTGAGGGTTCCGCGGGGAGGGTATCACGCTGATGCTGTGCCGCGGCAAAGTGTCAGGCCAGCCGATGGGGCGTCACGGATGCGCACCTGGCGCTGCAAGGGAGCGCATCTCCATCAATGCGGCTTGAACGCGCGGCCTATGCTTCGCCGGGTCCTCGTCACCGGCTTCCTCGCAGGACACCGCTGTTTAGCTCTTGCGCTCCTTGCGCGCCGCGTATTTGGCGTCGCGCGCGGCTTTCTGCTCACTTTTGAGTGCTGCGTCGGCTTCCGCCTGGGCAATGCGCTCGGCGTTCTTGCGGGCTATTTTTTCCGCGTCGACGCTTGCCAGCCTGATTTTCTCCGCCGCACGTTCTGCGTTTTTCCGTTCTGTGGCGGCCCGCTTCGCGGAATCGCGTTCCGCCCGACGAATCTGGCGCGCTTCCTCTGCTGCCACGCGTTCGGCCTTCCGCTCTGCCGACTGTGCCTCGCCGGCCGGCGTTTTTGAACGAATCTTTTCCAGCTGTGCTTGCTTGGCGCTGGTCGCCGTTTGCAGGCGCTCCGCGAAACCTATTTCTTTACGAGCCATGTAACTGATCCCCCATTTTCAATCGTGCAAGGTGACCTCCACCCCGCCGCAGGGTATATTGCCCGGCCATGACTTTCAATATCCTCTTTCGCGCGGGCCTGATCGCCTGCGTTGTGTTCGTCCAAGGCGCTTTCGCTGCTGAGCCTGCTGAGCCGGCGCGGGAGCCCGACACGGCGGCATCGCGCGATGGCGATGACGTGCAAAAACTCCTGGACCGCGCGCTCGACCTTGTCGGTGTCCGCTACCGTCGCGGTGGCGCCAGCCCGGAATCCGGCTTCGATTGCTCTGGTTTCGTCGGCTACGTATTCCGCGAGCTACGGGGATGGCTGCCGCGCACCTCGCGCGAAATCAGCACGACCGGCGAGCAGGTGGCCAAAGACGAACTGCGGCCTGGTGACCTGGTGTTCTTCAATACCATGCGCCGCGGCTTCTCCCACGTCGGCATCTATCTGGGTGATCACCTGTTTGTCCATGCGGGCCGCACCGGCGGGGCCGTCCGCGTTGAGGACATCAGGAAAGGCTACTGGGTCAGGCACTTTGACGGGGCACGGCGCATCTGACCTGCTTCCCGCGGCACTGACCGGCGCTAGTAGTTCGTGCCGCCAGTAGTGTCGGTGGTGTCGGTGTCGGTGGTGTCGATGCCGCTTTCCTGGGAGGCCAGCGCCGGATCGAGAACCGCAGCGGCGGCTACCCCTGCCGCAAGCCCTCCCAATCCGTCCGTTCCGCGCCCCGCCAACGCTGACGGCGCGTTGTTCCACGAGCCGCTGCCCCCCGCGCCGCCGTACCCGCCGCCTTTGCCGGAATAGGGCGGTTCGCTGCCGGAAGAGGAACCCGACGATGAACTGGTTGAATTGTCGCCCGCGCGCGTATCGTCCTCCTGCAAAAATCGGGCGCGGCGCGCGAGGCGCTTGCCCGCGGACAAGGCCTCGGCGAGGCTCGCCTCGTCCAGCGGCGGCGCACGGAAGTGCGGGGCGTCGGGCGCCAGGGGCAAAGTGACCTCGGGCCGCCGCCAGAACTGCCACCATGCGGGCGCCATCATGACGTCCACGTGCATGACCAACTCGTCACCTGGCGCGAGGCGCGCGACGAGGGCGTCCATGACTCCCTGATCGAGGCGAATGCCGCCCTGGGTGCGCCGCAATCCTCCCTCCCGCGCGGCCGTGCCGGCGTACATCAGCAGTGTCAACCTGCCGAAAGACTCCGCATCCAGGGCGTCGCCGGCCACCGGCTGGAACGCGAACAGGTGCCTGCCATACTCGATCTGGCACCCATCCGGCGCCAGGCCCTGTGCGATCAGTTGGTAACCTCCCGCCGCAGGGTGGCCCCATGGGCGCATGGGATCGCAGTTCGTATTGCCACGAATGGCCGCGATTTCAGGCGACGCGCTTGCGGCGGCGAGCCCGCGCGCAATGGTCGACATGCCAGACTTGACCTCCACCACCGCGGCATGGTCGCGGTCCTTTGGTACCCGAACGTTGATCACCAGCATTTTCCCCTCCCGGGAGATGTATCGACTCAGCGACTCAGCGACTCAGCGGAACAGGCGCAGGTAACGATCGCGCATCCGTTCCATGGAAAAGTGTTTCCTGACATGAACCCGGCCGCGCATCGCCAGTGTGCGCGCCAGTGCCGGGTTTTCGATGAGGCGCAGGATCGCTGCGGCGATCGCTTCAGGATCCATGCCACCCAGCAGCAGGCCCGTTTTCCCGTGGATCACCAGCTCGCGCGTGCCGCCCGAATCGTTGGCGATCACGGGCACGCCCGCAACCAGTCCTTCGAGCACCGTGTTCGGGCAGCCCTGGTGCCGGCCCAGGACAAGCAGGGCGTCGTACTGCGCCAGGCCTTCGGACGCATCGAACGCCGGGCCATGGAAGACGACACGCGACTGCGACCCCCTGGCCAGCTCCGGCCCGGCCGCAGCCACCACGCGCATCGCGTAGTCGCGCTGCCTTGGCTCGGCATTCCCCAGGATGTGCAGCTGTGCCTCCGGTGCGTGCTTCCACACGCGTTCCATGGCCTCGATGGCCTCGAGCAGGAACTTGCCCGGCGCGATGCGCCCGCAGATCGCAATTTTCGCGGCTCGCTTAGGGGCATCGGCGCGGACCGGCGTTCCTGGAACGGGAACACCTGTCCCCAGAAAAGGGACCCCATTGTGAATCACGACGACCTTTCGGTTGAGTGCGCCACTCGATCGGGCGCGGTACTTGTGGACCAGGCGATCCAGACGCGCGTAGTACTCCGTCTCGGAATAGGCGATGCACTCCTGGAAGTCGCGCGTCGCAGCCATTTCCTCGAACAGGTAGTCGCCGGGCGAGACGTCGATGAACTTCACCGCGGAGTGCGCCAGCCATTTCACGACCAGCAGCTTCAGCTTCGCGTCGACGTTCCAGAAACACACGCAGGACGGCGCATCTTTCGCGATGCGGGCAACCAGCACTTCGGCATGGTCGAGGCAATCGCGCGAGTCGGCGGTGCGGAAATGGCGCACACCTGCGGCGACGAGCTTTTCCGTGAATGCAGAACTCGTCGAATTGCCGGTCACGGCAATTTCGAAATCCATTTTTCCATCGAGTGCCAGCGCGAGATTGACCAACGAGCGCTGCGCGCCGCCCGCGTTGAGGTTGGCGGTGACAAACAGCGTGCGCCGGCCGACCGGCGCAAACGGACGCGCGAGATGGGCGAGGGTCCACATGCGCTCGCTCGGAAAGCCCGTCCAGGCCGGGCTAGCGAATCTTTCGTTCCCGCCGTGGGCGGCCAATGCCGCGGCCCATTGTGCGTCCGGCGCTTCGAAGTCGAGCAGAGAAAGCCCTTCGGCACCGACCTCTCCCTGGCCACCCACGCGACTCGCGACGACGGGCAAGCCGGCCGCGAGCGCTTCGAGTGTGGCGATCGACAGCCCTTCGTAGCGGCTTGTGTTCAGGAGCAGGTCGAACCCGCACAGGCACTGCGCCGCGTCCGGCACGAACCCCGGCATGCGCACGTACTCCATCACGTCGAGGCGCCGCGCCTGCGCGAGCACCGCCTCCCACGCGAGCCTGCCGTCGCGCCCGACCGGGCCGCCGAGAATCGTGAGGTACGCCCCTTCGGTGCAGTCGCCGCGATCGAGGACTGCGCGCAGGATGCGCATGGCGCGTGTGTAAGCCTTCTGGGGTTTCACGCCGCCGATCATGCCGATCACCCATGCACCGGCTGGAATGGCCCATCGCTCGCGCCAGACCTCGCGTGCGCCCGCCCTGAACGCCGGCTTGCGCGGGAAATGCCGCACCACCTTGCACGGCGCGCTACCGCCTGCCCCGCAGTATTCAGCGACGGCGGCCCGGGAAACCGCAATCGCATAGTGACCGTCGCCCGACGAAGAAGCGGGCTCGATCCAGCCGTGGCTCGCGTTATGCAGAACCGTCACCGGCGCGGCGCCGCCCGCACGCAGGGCGTTCCTCTGCTGCTGCGTGAGAAGGTGGCACGACACCACCGGTGAGTTTTCGGCTGCGGCGCACGCGCCGAACGCCTTCAGGCGGGCTTCGAGGTCCTCGCCGTGGAAACGGACCACCTCGACCCCGGAGGGGACCTCACACTCCGGGACCGCGTCACGCAGGACGGCGATACGCACCGCAAACCCGCCGGTCGATCGGGCCAGCGTACGCGCCGCCCAATCGAGCACGATGCGCTCCGCGCCGCCGAGCGCAAGGCTGGCGATTGCGGCATGCAGGACCTGCGGGGTTCGGGCCAGCAGCGGCGGTTGCACGGCTGCGGCATCGGGCGCAAGGATCCGTGAGAGGGGCTCGGCGAAATGGGGGGCGTCCATTGTGCTAGGTCGCGCTGGCGGGGTGGGGCGCTATTGCAGAGAGACTGCGGCTGGACATGCGCTGGGCTTCTGTCTTTTTGTGGACCATGACGGGAGTGTGCTACGAAATGCGAATGATTGGTCGGGGTGGATTTGAATCTCTGACTTTTGGGTCCTGAACGGGCAACTCAAAGCATTAGAAGCGAAAAAAAGGGTCAGAGTCGCATTTTCCGGTCCATAGGAATGTCAGCAAGTTCCTCTTTCAGTGGCTACAGTGCTTGAGTTTTTATAGAAAATGTCAGTAAGTCCCGTCTAGTCCAGAGTCCCGGCGGACAAAAGGCAGGTCAAGACCTGCCGCGAGTTCTACGTTTTTTCTACGTTCTCGTTTCCCGAAGGTATCCTAAGAAAGTGGGCCATGACTGATTCCGGAAACTGGCGAGTTACTTTCGCGTTCAATGTGCTATGCATTCGCCACCGACCAGTGCAATTGACACAAAGGAGATGAGTGATGGTAAAGCCGAGTTACTCCGCGTTGACGCAAGGGGAAGTTTACGTCTCCGGCCTGCCAAGTGAATACGTGGCCGAACGCTACGGCATACCGCTGGATCAGATAGCCAAGCTCGGATCTGCGGAAAACCCGCATGGCGCCTCGCCCAAAGCGCGCGTGGCGGTGGAAGAGGCGATGGGGCGGCTCGACCTCTACCCGGACTCTTCGGCGCGCCGGTTGCGCGAGGCGATTGCGCAAAAGTACGGGTTCGACGCCGACAACGTGGTGTGCGGTTCAGGGGAAACCGAGGTTATTTCAATGGTGATCCGCGCCTTTGCCGGGCCGGATGAACCGGTGCTGATGCACGATCCCTGCTTTCCGGTGTACCGCATCTACTCGAACTGCGACGGGCGACATCCTGTTTTCACGCCGACGGGGAAGGATTTTGATCCGCTGGTTGACCAGTACATCGAGACCATGAAGAAGGTGAAGCCCCGGATCGCCTTCGTCACCAATCCGCACAATCCGAGCGGACGATTCATCGACGAGGTCGATGTGCGCCGCATTTGCGACGCGGCCAGCGAAGAGACGCTGGTTGTGCTGGACGAGGCCTATATTCATTACAGCGAGACCGAATTCGGGATGCAGTTGCTGCGCGACTACCCTAACCTGCTCGTGCTGCGCACTTTTTCGAAGGCGTTCGGACTCGCCGGGCTGCGCATCGGTTTCGGCATCTCCGCCAATCCCGCGCTGATCCTGCCGTTGCGAAATATCAAACCCACCTGGAACATGGGGCAACTGCAGATCGCCGGCGGCGTTGCCGCCATCAATGACGACGCGCATGTGAACCGCGCGGTAAAAACGGTGGTCGAAATGCGCGCCTATGTAGCGGACCGGCTGGCGAAGGTGCCTGGGTTCCGCATGGTACCGGGCTCGCGCGCCAACTTCTTCCTTACCGAGATCCTGGCGCCGGACCTGGATTCGACCAAGGTGTTCAACGAACTCCTCAAGCGCGGCGTCATCGTCAAGAACGGCGCCGACATCCCAGGGCTCGGCAGCCGCTATCTTCGCGTCGACGTCAATCTGAAAAAGCACATGGATCGCTTCGTTTCAGCCCTGTCCGGGATTCGCATCGCGTAACAGGTATTCATGACGGCGAACAGAATCCTGATCGGTATCGACGTCGGCGGCACCTTTACCGACGCCGTCGTGCTCGATGCCACCGGTAGCACTGTCCTGATGGCCTTCAAGCTGCTCTCGACACCAGCCGATCCAGGCACCTCAGTCATCACGGCACTGCGACGGATCGCCGGTGAAATCGGGGTTCGGGGTGCACTGGTCTGCCACGGCACCACCGTCGGGACCAACACCCTGATCGAGCGCAAAGGTGCAAAGGTCGGCCTGCTGGCCAGCGCGGGTTTCACGGATGTGATCGAGCTGCGCCGGCAGAACCGACCGCTGCTTTATGACCTCTCGGTCCGGGTATCGGAGCCGCTGGTGCCACGCGAACTGCGCTTTGGAGTGAGCGAGCGGATGGATGCCGAGGGGCAGGTCATCAAACCGCTGGACGGCCTCGCTGGGGTGATCGATCAGTTGCGTGGCGCCGGGATCGAATCCGTCGCCATCGCCTTTTTGCACTCCTACGCAAACCCGACCCACGAGCAGCAGGCATTGCGCGTGCTGGAGCAGGCGTTTCCCGACGTTTTTTTCACGGCGTCGAGCGACGTCTGTCCGGAATTCCGTGAATTCGAACGGACCAGCACCACAGTGGTCAACGCCTATATTGGTCCCTCGGTTGGCCGCTATATTCGTGCCATCGCGGCAGAGGCGCGCGCGATGGGCGTGCAGGATCTGCTGATCGTCAAGTCCAATGGTGGGCTGACTTCGCCGGAGAATGCGGCGCGCTACCCGGTGCACCTGATCGAGTCAGGTCCGGCAGCGGGCATGATCGCCACCGCAGCCTATGCGCGAGCGACCGGCCGGAAGAATGTGATTGCGTTCGACATGGGCGGCACCACGGCGAAGGTCGGGGTGGTTCAGGATTTCAATCCGAAGGTGACCGACGAATTCCTCGCCGACCAACTGGCCAACGGGCGCAATGTCGGCGGCTATCCGATTCGCAGCGCGGTGCTCGATATCATTGAGATCGGCGCCGGCGGCGGCAGCGTCGCCTGGATTGACGCGGGCGGAGTATTGAAGGTCGGACCGGAAAGCGCCGGGGCAGATCCTGGTCCGGCGTGCTACTCACGCGGTGGCAGCATCCCGACCGTGACGGACGCTCACGCGGTGATCGGCACCTTGAGCCAGGAGACGTTCGAAGGCAGCGGCGTTGCGTTCTGCCGCGAGCACGCCGTGAAGGCAATCGGAATACATATTGCGGAGCCGATGGGCTGGTCCATCGCCAAGGCGGCACATTCCATCATCGAACTTGCGGTTGCCAATATGACCGAGATGGTGCGACTGGCCACCGTGCGGCGCGGCCTCGATCCGCGCGAGTTTTCCCTGCTGGCCTCCGGCGGCGCCGGGCCGTTGCACGCCGGTCTGGTCGGCGTCGAGGCCGGCACGAAGGAAGTGATCGTACCGCCCTATCCAGGCATGTTTTCAGCGCTCGGCGCCGTTCTGGGCGAAGTGCGGCACGATCTGTCGCAAACCATGCTGGGCGCCCTGAAGGAGTTTCGGGCAATGGCGCTCGAGAGTGCGTTCGCGCGCCTGAAGGAGAAGGCGGACGCGCTGCTTGCGAAGGAGCCGCAAGGGGTTGCCCAACCGGCTTTCATGCGCTTCGCGCATCTGCGATTCGCCGGACAACTGTTCGAATTGCGCGTGCCGCTTGGGACATTCTCCCAACCGATACCCGCTTGCGCCGAAGTGGAGAGGCGTTTTCGCGCGCTTTACGTCTCCGAGTTCGGGTTCGACCTCGCGGAGTCGGTGGTGCAGTTGGTCAACCTGCACCTGGTTGCATCGCTACCGATGGGTGGCGCCACGGCGAGAATATTCGCCAGCGAAAGCGCGCCCAGCGCGGCGGCACAACCCTATCGGGTGCAGGCCTATCTGCGCGCCGATGGCTGCGAGGAGCCGCTGCCTGTCTACCGCACAGCCGAATGTATCGGCGCGGAACTGGCAGGACCGCTGTTGATAGAACACTCCGGCTCCACCGTCTGGGTGCGCGACGGCCAGCGCGCCAGGATCGGCCCGGATGGCGGCGTTGTGTTTCAAATTCAGGGCGACCGCCAGATGGATGCGCCGCTGAAGCTTGCGGCGGCAATGAGCATCCTCGAAGCGGATCCGGTGACCTTCGAGGTGGTCAAGAGCGCCCTTTACGCGATCTGCACCGAGATGAAGAGCGTGATCATGCGCACTTCATTCTCGCCGCTGCTGAGCCTTTCGGCCGATCTGTCCTGCGTCTTGCTGGATCGCGACTGCAATGTGATCGCGCAGGGGGTCGATATTCCGGTTCATCTGGGCGCCGCCCGCTTCACGGCGCTGTCCGCGGTCAAGGCGTTTCCGCGTGAGGGCTGGCGGGAAAGTGACGCGGTATTGCTGAACGATCCCTACGAAGGGGGCACGCACCTGCCGGACATGTCGCTGCTGACGCCGGTATTTGTGGGCGGGACGCTGATCAGTTTCGTCCTGAGCCGCATCCACTGGCCGGATATCGGCGGCATTGCCGCAGGCAGTTCCAGCGTTTGCGACGAGATCATCAAGGAGGGGCTGCGCGTGCCTCCGGTAAAGATCATCGAGGCCGGCGTCCTGCGCGAGGATGTGCTGCGGCTTATCCTCGCCAATGTGCGTGTGCCGTTGGATCGCAAAGGCGATTTCCAGGCGGCGCGGGCCGGGCATGCGCGCGCCACCGAACGGATGCGGGAACTGTGCGAACGCTACGGCGCCGGCGTCGTCACCGCTGTCATGGCAGATACGCTGAGCTACAGCCGCAGGCTGGTGGCGGCGCGCCTCGTCGAACTGCCGGATGCCGACGTATCGAACGAGGAAACGCTTGACGGTGACGGCATCGATCCGGACGCGGCGCCGCTGGTGAAAGTGCGCATTCGCAAAGTCGGCGCCAGCATGTCGTTCGACTTCACTGGTTCGTCGCCCTGCGTGCGCGGTCCGATCAACGCGCCGATTCCGATCACGTCGGCGGCGGTCTACTACACGCTGCTGAGCTTCGTCGGAGGCGACATCGCGCCGAACTCCGGTGTCTATGCGGGCGTGGAAATCATCGCGCCGGAGGGCACCGTGGTACATGCGACGTATCCGGCGCCGGTCGTCGCGGCCAACACCGAAACTGCGAACCGGATGGTCGATATCCTGATGGGAGCGCTCGCCAAAGCCTACCCGGACCGGGTGGCTGCCGGCAGCTACGGCTCGGCCTGCGTTTACACTTTCGGCGGTTTCGATCCGGTGCGCAAACGTCCGTTCGTGCACTATGAAACCATCGGTGGCGGCATGGGCGCTACCGCCTCCGGAGATGGCCCTGGCGGACTGCGCGTACACATGGGTAACACGATGAATCTGCCGATCGAGGGCATCGAGGCGGCGCTGCCGGTGCGATTCCTGAATTATGAGATCGTCCCCGAGAGCGAGGGCTGCGGTCTGCACCGGGGCGGCGGCGGGGTGCGCAAAAGCTTCGAGACGCTGGTCGATGGCATCGAAGCCTCGGTGTTGGGCGAGCGCACCCGGACGCCGGCGCACGGCGTCGCAGGCGGAGGCAAGGGCGGCCTGGCGCGGTTCCGCCTGATTGCCCGCAGCGGCACGCGCGAACTTGCGGCCAAGAGTGGTCCGCATATCCTCGCCAGGGGCGACCGACTTGAAATGACGACCGCCGGCGGCGGCGGCTGGGGCGTTGCGTTGAAAACCTTTGATCAGGAGGATTGAACCATGCATACCGAAATGAATACTGGCGCCGTGTTGCGGGTAGCTTTGCTGGTTCCTTCTTCCAACACCGTGATGGAGAACGACCTGCACGCTGCGCTGCCGAAGAGCCAGTTTACGGTCCACACGGACCGCATGTACCTGGTCGAGACGACGCGTGAGCAGGAGAAGCGGATGATCGAAGACTATGCGCCGGGCGCCGCCGACGATCTCGGCACGCTTGAGCCTGACGTCCTGGTGTTTGGCTGTACCTCCGCGGGTTCGCTGTTCGGGCTCGACTACGATGCGAAGGTGTGCCGCGAGCTGGGCGAGCGGGCAGGGTGCCCGGCGATCGGCGTGATCTCTGCGGTGGCCGAGGCGCTAGACCGACAGGCCGCCCGCCGCCTTGCCGTCATCACCCCCTACAACGAAGATTTGACCAGTTCAGTGGCGGCCGCCGTGGCCGCGGGACGCGAAATCGTCTGCGCACACGGGATGGGCATCACCAGCAACGTTGCCTTGGCCGATCCCACGCCGGCCGACATCATCGCTTTCGCCCGCGAGAAACTCGCGGGAAAGAAATTCGACGGCGTGTTTGTCTCCTGCACGAATTTTCGCTCATATGAAGCGCGCGCCGCGCTCGGGGAAGCGCTCGGTGTTCCGGTAGTCACCAGCAACAGCGCAGTGATCGCGGCAATTCAGCGTTTCCGGGAGCGCGGATTGGGGCGCACGGCGAAAGCGGCGTGACTGGCGGCTTTGATACATATCAAAAGGTCAACAGGGACAGTGGAGGAAAATAGCGAACAAACCGGCGTGGTTTCCACATCGCAGTGAATGGAGGCAATGATGGCGCTCAGCGAGCTGAAAGTCAGGGATGTCATGAGCCGTGAGGTGCAGACCGTCGGTCGCAATGACGAGCTCGGCGTCGCGGACAAGCGCATGAGCGAGCAGCGCATCCGCCACCTTGCCGTGCTCGATTCGGACGGCGGCCTGTGCGCGGTGGTCAGCCAGCGCGATCTTTTTCGTGGGGCGTTGTTGCGGGCGCTGGGATACGGATCACGTGCCGAAGAGGCGCTGATGAAACAGGTTGTGGTCAAGGAAGCCATGTCGAGGTCCCTCTACACCACAACCCCGGAGACGCTGATCTCAGCTGCGGCGCAGATCATGCTGGAGAAAAAGATCGGCTGCCTTCCGGTCATCGAGAACGGAAATCTCGTCGGCATCGTCAGCGAGTCTGACATCGTGCGGCTTGTGGCGGACGCGAAGTAGGCGGGCCCCGGGCAGGCCGGAAAAAAGAGGGTCAGAGTCGGATTTTCCGATCTATACGGGAGTTAAAAAATGGAGTCAGAGTCGGGCTTTCCGCACCCACTCAATGTCAGTAAGTTCCCTTGACAGTGGCTCTAGTGCTTGAGACTTGACAGGAAATGTCAGGAAGTCTCGTTCCGCTGAATTTGGGTTTCCCGGCTGAAAGTGCTCCTCTACTTCACGCTGGTACGGCTGGGGGGGGCAGGTCGACTCCGCTGACCGACTGCTAAGTGAGGCCGGCCAAGTTAGCTATGATCAGCGTTTCAAATCCTGAGAATCGCAATTGTCCTTCCCGACCGGCCTTGCCTCGTTCCTTGAATTGTTGCGCCAGCACGGCGACGCGGCCTACGGCCTGATCTTCGCGCTCGCGGCCTCGCATAGCTTGCTGTTTACGCTTTTCGCCGGGTACGCCTCCGCTTCCGGCGCGCTCAATTTCGGCACGCTCATTGCGAGCGTCTGGGCAGGCAGCTTTGCGGGCGATGCAGTCCGCTTCTGGGTCGGACGGCGTTTCGGCAATCATTGGCTCGCGCCTTTTCCGCGACTCCACCGCACCAGCCAGATCGTGATCCGGCTGGTGGATCGCTACTATGTCTGGCTGATCTTGTTTCATCGCTATCCGCACGGCATACGCGGCGTCGCCGGTTTTGCCTACGGCATGTCGCGATTGCCCTGGTCCACATTCCTGGCGTTCAATTTCGTCGCGGCCGGCCTTTGGTCTGGGGCCATTCTTTCCGCTGGTCATGCGTTTGGCCAGTTATCCGAGACGCTGATTAACGATGCTTCCTCGCGCATTGGCGTGATCATGTTAGTGGCGTTCCTTGCGCTGTCATGGACCCTGAGCAGAAAACTTGAGCGCATCGTCGAGCGGAGTTGAGTCGGAGCGTCACCGCCGGCGGTCAAAATCCGCCCCTTCCCGCCTTTGCCAAGGTCCGTTATCTTGTCCGCAAGTAAAATGGTGCAATGATGACAAGCACGATGGACGACGCCGCTGAGACAGAACCCATGTCGGTAAAGGAAGCGCGCGAGTGGCGCGACAACGGCTGGACCGCTCGCGTAATCAAGAACGAGAACGATGATGGCTGGGCGGTCGAGATGACCCTGGACGGTGAGGTCGAACCGGTGCTGGTCGGCCCATGGACGATGGGACGTGACAAGAAAAACCCGAAGCCGTTGGACTCAGTCGCATTCAACACCCTGGTCAAGACAGCATCGGAATTCCGGCTGCGCCAGGTGCAACAACTGCATGCGGCGCACCACCAGAGCATCACGGTCAATGTGGAATCCGGACAGCTCAGCATCACGCTGGAAATCGTTGCCGACGAAGACGATCCCCATGCACTTCTGCGCGCACTCGATGCCAATGATGATCTGCTGGCCCAAGTTCGCGTAGATCCCGGATTCAAGCTGAGCAGGACCAGCGCGAACGCGTGGATTGCGGATGGTTTTCGCAAACCAGGTTAGTTCAACCACCGGGATGAGGGTACTGTGATCCAATCCCGGGCCCGGAATGCAAACAGCCCAACCGCGATGGCTGGGCCAGGTGCATGACGCGGTACGAAAAACGGTGGCCAGGTCGTCAGGGTTTCGCGATCAGGGCCAACGACGTGTAGTTCGAGCCCAG
>JBBQVP010000109.1:0-14919 GCA_038211455.1 Burkholderiales bacterium | reverse complement strand
GCTTGGTGAGAACGCGAAGGTCGTCATCGATCGCTACGTTTTCAATCCGGAGGAGAGCACCGGCGAACTCGTGCTGAGCACGGGCGCGGCTGCGTTTCGGATGGCGACAGGCAAAATTGGCAAGATGCAGAATAAGAAAATAAACGTTTCTACTCCTTTTGCGGCGCTTGCTGTGCGCGGCACCGATTTCTGGTGGGGACCGGTCGATGGACACTCCGGCGCGCTGTTGGTGAGTAACAGCAGGCTCGATGTGCGCAAGGACGAGTGCGATGAAAAGAGAAAGGAAACCGATGACAACCGCGAGCGGTGCAAATGCGCGGTAACGCTCGACAAAGCGGGGGAGGGCACTGACATCAAGGGCGGGTGCCCTGGAGCTCCATACCAGTGGCCTCCAGGAAAGGTGGCTGCCGTACTCTCGTCGACCACCTTTGGCTTGGCGTCGTTGGGAACCGGACTGTTGCCAGCAGCAGCAGCGGCGGCAGGGGTAGCGGGAGCGGCAGCGGGATCAATTGCGGGCAAATCTTCGCCGCCGAATGTTTCGGATTTCGTACCGCCGCCGGATAATGGCGGGGGCGGCGGGGGTGGCCCCCCACTTTCACCTTGATAAGCCTGCCGCTCGAATCTCGTGCGCTTGTTTAGTCCTTAGCCTCAGCATTCGGAGCGCTTGTCTCCGCAGGGGCCGGAGTAATACTAGGCTCTGGGTTCTCCGTCAAAAGCGGCGTCGATGATTTCTTGCCATCGTGTGATGCCGTGACGCTTTTCCCACCGAGCATCGAACGCCACACGAGCTCGCGCTCCCATCTTCTCTAGTCTCTCGGGATCGTTTGCAAGTTCGAGAATAAGTGAAAGTAAGCCGGCGCTGTCTCCTGATTCAATCGAGGCACCGCACTGCGCTTCCTCAACAATATGCGCGATCTCGCCTTGTCGTGAACCGACGAAGATTGTCGGTCGAGCTGCCGCGGCAATCCCATAAAATTTGCTCGGGAGGAGCAATCCTTCCAGCTCGGGCTTAAGGCTGACAAGGTGCATGTCAGCTGTCCCGAGTAGCGCTGCTAAGCGCTCCCGAGGCTGGTACGGATAGAGCCGGACATTCTCCAGTTCGCGCGCCGCGATCACATCTTCGAGTTGCTCCCTTTGCGGTCCTCCGCCGATTAGCAGGAAGACTATCCGACGCGCGACGTCGCCTGGTGGAGCCGATCTGCAGTGGTCCTGGTGCAGTTTAATCGCTTCAATAATGGTCTCGAAATCATGCGCGCGCCCGAAATTGCCCGCATATACGACCGTGACTCGGTCGTCCAGATTCCATTCCTTGCGAAAAGGACTGTCTTGCGCAGCGATCGGCGTAATGGCGCTTCCATCCGTCCAGTTCGATATGACCCCAATGCGATGCGGATCGATTCCCTCTTGCTTGAGCGTTCTTAACATCCAATGGCCCGGAACCACATTCATGTATGCCGACTTGAGCGATCGGTTGCGCAACCTGCGGAGGATGTGGAATGCGGGGCGACCCGCAGCACCAGCTACGCCGAGCCGCGTGGCAACTTCGGGAAACAGGTCTTGTAACCAGTTGATGAGGCGGGCGCCTTTGAGGCGCGCGATGGGCGCGGCCAAGATGGACAGCAGCGGAGGGTCCGTCTTGGCGATGATAACGTCGCCGCGCTCGGCCGCCCGCCATAGACATAATCCTGCGCTCACATAGAACGATAGATATTCGAGCGACCTGCCGATGAGCGTGTCCGTCCTCGATCGGAAGCTCCAGACCCTTCGAATCTCAACATTTCCCAGCACATCGCGGGATTGGAGCGTAGCAGCGCGATCGTCATAGCGCAGCCGGCTAGTTATGGCGATAACGCGGCAGCCCGACTTACCAAGCGCAAAGGCTAAATCCGACAAGAGCTCGCTGGTGGGCGACCGGTCTGGGAAGAAAAACCTATTGATCACAAAGACGCGCTTCGGATCGATCGACACAAACTTCATCTACTGTGGAGGCGCCGAAGCGGGCTCTGGGCTGGCCGAAGCTTCTTCTACCCGCACGATGTTCAGTTCGTCGTACCAAGCAGCGCCGGAAACAAATTGCTCTGAAGCCGATCGCGCATCGAGCGCAAGCGTGACATATTGGGCTGGGCAGTCACCGTCTGGGACGGCGAAAGTGAGATCGATGTCTTGCCAAGTTGGACTCGATCCATTCATCGTGGTGCTTACGCCGATCAACTCCGTTGCGTCAGCGCATCTGACCGACCACTGCAATCCACGTTGGCTAACGAGGTCGGCTTTATATTTTCCTTCCAGGCGGTAGTTGCCCGGTGGCAACAGGACCAATTCGCTGAGCCCGGAGCCGAAATCGACGCGACCTGGGCCGAATTCGATTAGCAACGCCTGTTCTCGCTCGCGATCTGGTCGCGGCGAAAATTTGACGTTGACGCCGGGGGCCTTCTTAAACACCCAATCGAACGGCAACCCGGAGGGTGGCACCTCAAAGCTCCCGTTGAAGAGGCGACCAGCGTTAGCGAGCTGATCGGGAGGCAAGAATTGCAGCCAACTATAGTAGGCCAGCTCGTAAAGTTTGTGCTCGATCAAGGCCTGAAGATAAGCTTGCCGCTCTGCATCTGTGGGCGGCGTCGCGGTGTCTCGTAAGCTGAGCAGCAGCTCGAGTGGCGTCCGGGCATCCGTGACATTGCGGGAGAGCGTATCGAAAAATTGAGCTCGCCAGGGCGGGGCTTTCGCCAGCACGTTCTTCAGCTGGCCCTTGGCGACTGGGATTTCGGCGATCCGCCCCAGCATCGGGAAAACATGGCCCGACAGCTGCGGCCGCGTTCTCAGCAAAATATCCGCATAACGGATTGCTTCAGCATAATCTCGATCGCGGTACTTTTGGCGCATCACCCAAAAGATTGCGAGGCTTTCTTGTGGCGAACGTTGTGCGGCGCCTTGCATCAGGGCCTCTGTTTGACCGACATCCGAACCATGTTCTGCAACTTGGGCCAAGATGCGCAAGGCTCGCGCATTAAGCGGGTCGTTGCGGAGCGCCCGCTGCGCCCAACCTCTAATCTGGACATAGTCCGCGTCGCTGAGATCATCTGCGGTGCTGCTGGCGTCAGGCAAAGCCTCCTTGTCAGCTGATCTATCGACATCGGATTGGGCGTCTAGCTTTTCGATGCTCTGGATGCCTTTGGCGTAAGACCGTTCGCGGCTGGCGTGCTCAAAGTTCGTTGACAGCACGGACTCCACCACCTTGTTCGCGGCATTAGCGTTAAGTTTGTCGTCAGCCAAATTGAGGAGAACGGTCGGCGTCGCATGGAGCCAGTAAGCCGTTTCGGGATATGCATCGGAAAGATAGTTCACCAGGCTTTGAGTGATGACGCCCCAAGCCAGTAATATTGCCAACCCGACAACAATGGGCCTGCGGTAGCGACGAAGAAGCGTGGCTACGGGGCCGTTCGCTGCTTGAACCGACGCAGAACGCGCACGATGATCGACCGCTGACGGCGGTCGCTCAATGGCTCCGGGGCGGCGCGCCGTGTGTAGGGTCAAAGAACTCTCTCCCCAAACAGGGTCACCAAAATGCGTTTCAGAAGCCCCAAGGGAAGCTTCTGAGGTCTGGTGCCGCGACCTTTGGGTGACGCCACCGGCTTCCGATTGCGCTTAACTGATTTTGAGGCGCGCTTTTCAAGCTCACGCCGCCGAGAGAGATTGTAGGACGCGCGCCGGTCTTCAGTCTTCAGCTCGTTCCAAGCCTGCGTGACCCGCCCGACAAAAACCGTCCTATCTGATCCGTTCTTGTGATCGGGATGCAGCCAACGAACCAAAAGAGCCATGTTGCGTCGCAGCTCTGCGGTGCTCGCGTCGGTCTGCGCGCCCAAGACGCGATAGTGATCAGCATCGTGATGCAGCAAAATCTGCTCAATATAGAACGCAGCCGCTTCCCGAAGCGATTGCTCGGGCAGATTGGTGCCTCTCTTTACCTCGCCAAGGGTTGCTTCATCTCCTCCGGCAATTGCCAGGAGTTTGCTCACGTCCTTAGGCAAAGGCGTGGTCCGCACGAGCCTCACATTGGAGGGGGCCCGCAAGAGATCCATGGCCATCCATATGGTCGAGTGGTTCGTCATGTCTTGTCAGCCATTTTGACAAGTCTCTGGCGAAGATCGGCGAGTTGGGGGATCTGTTCAATCGCCGGCTCGGACTTCGGTTTTGCGGCCCCGTAATGGTATTGGTATTGGTGATCGGAGCTCGCGCCATAGCCGTAACCATAGGTCACGGACTTGGCGTCATATTTGGTCAGGATGGTCCCAACCAAATTGGCTCGAGCAAGCTGGAGCCGTTTCAGCGCCCCACGAATGACTGCGGTGCGCGCGGTTCCGGCGGCGACGACAAATATGGTTGCCGAGGCCGCACTTGCGAGCAGTGGCGCGTCGGCCAGCCCCAAGACTGGCGGGCCGTCGATCACGATGAGATCGAATACCTCACACCCAATGGACAGCAGCGAGAGCACGCGGGGCCCGCCGAGAAGGTCCGCTGCGTTGGGTGGCAGAGGCCCAGAGGCTATGAAAGCAAGATTCTCGATCTCAGTTTTCTGCATGACCTCAGGCGGCGAACAGGCGCCGGTCAGGTAGTTGCTGAGCCCCGCAGAATTGTCGCCTTTGAGCTTTTGATGCAAAGAGGGATTGCGGAGGTCCGCGTCAATCAGCAGAACCTTGCGGCCGAGCGACGCAAAGTGCTTGGCCATGGCGATCGACGTCAGCGACTTACCTTCAGCTGGGCCGGCGCTGGTGATCGTGATCGTCCGCGGCAATCCATCATCGGTGGCGAACTGTAAAGAGGTGCAGAGGGATCGAAATGACTCGTTCAGCGCCGAGCGGACATCCGCGAGTTGCTCCTCCACATGCGTGACGTTTGGGATGACGCCGAGAGTGGGCAGGCCGGAGGCGACTTCGAGTTGCTCGACCGAGCGCACCTTATTATCAAGTCGCTCTATCAAATAGGCGATGCCTAAACCCGCCCCCAGTCCGAGGGCGAGCGACATGAGGATCGCGCGAAAAAGATCGGGAGAGGATGGCCCGCCCGGCAAACCAGCTCTGTCAACGACAAACACGTTGTTGGAGCCTACGCCTGAAGCGACATCCACCTCTTTGTAGCGCTGCAGCAGGCTCGTATAGAGCTCGCGGTTGGTATCTACCTCCCGCTTGAGAATGTTGTATTGGATGCTGCGTTTTTGCAGATCCAGGACGTCAGCCTTCAAAGTTTCGATGCGGCTCCTCATCTCCTTCTCTTGTGCCAGAGACGCCTCGTAGGCACCCTTCATGGAGTCCCTGAGCGTATTGGCTTCGCTGGCCAGCTGTCGATCAATCTCATCCAACTGGTTTTTGATTTGCACCATCGCGGGGAAGTCGGGTTTAAAAATTTGCAGCTTCTGCTGATATTCGATTGTCAGTTCTTTGCGTTTGGCGCGAAGTCCCTCGATGGACTTGTCGTTCAGAAGCTGCGGTAGATCGATGCTCTCGCCGGATTCGGCTTGCTTCCATAGCTGTTCGTTTTTTGTGCGCTCCGCGATCAGATTACCGAGTGCGGCATTCGCGCTCGCGAGGTTGGTCTCGGCGATCGAGGCCTTGTCGTTGACATCGACAATTTGTTGGTCCTGAGCAAAGACCAGGAGCTTCTTTTCCGATTCCTCTAAGCGGAGCTTTAGCTGTTGAATCTTGTCTTCCAGAAACGTCTTTGCGGAAGCGTTGGCTTGGAAGCGCTTATCCAGATTCGCGGACATGAAGGCGTCGCCGTAGGCGTTGGCAATCCGCTGGGCCCTGGCAGGAGACGTGTCGGTGTAGCTGAGGTCAACTAAGCTCGAACCCATCACTGGCTGAACTGCCAGATTACCCATCACCACGCCAACAGCCGCCGCGCTGGCGGCGCTGCCGTCGATGGCCGGCTTATTTGGAGAACTAAATAGGCCTGTGATCAGCCCCAGCAGCGAGAATTCTCGCGGCTTTAGCAAATCCGGATCGTCTCCCAGCGTCAGCGAGGATACGACCCTCTCGGCCATATTTCGACTCTTCAGCAGCTCATACTGCGTCCGCATGAAGTCGGAGTCGCCACTTTCAATGGGGAGCACCCCCTCGGTGTTGACGATCTTGGCTACGTTGCGATCGATCTGTAGTCGAGCTGTCGCCGTGTAAAGCGGGGTTTTCATCAGAGTTCGCAACGTGCCGATGGTGAGAAAGGCAGCCGCGATGCTCAGGATGAGCCATTTGCGTTTGTAGACGATCCGCCAGATCTCGAGGATGATATCGAGATAAGAGTGATCCGGTGTTTCGGTGTCGGTTGCTGGATAGCCGGCGAGCAGCCCATATGGGTCGCGTGGGGCGGGAAGGTATTGGGAGGCGAGAACAAGCTGACCTCCCTCTGGCCGGCCATGGGGGTCTTTGGCTACGTTTGTGCTCATGATTTTCGTAGCTGCCGAGGGCCGCTCACAAGAAGCTAAACAAACCAGCGACGGGTATCGCCCTCAGGATGGCGTTGAAGCCAGCTTTGATTGCTGATTTTCCCGCAACAACGATATCTCCGGATTCGAGCACGGGGTCGTCGGCGCGACCCTTCTGAATTGCACTAACATCGAATGTCGCGGCCGACCTTTTACCGTTGGCTTCACGCAGGATGAGGACCGTCGAGTCAGAATCGTCCTCGAAACCTCCGGCGATAGCGATCAACTGAAGTAGTGAAGTTGTCCCCTTGAGGGGAAACACACCCGGCTTCTTTATCTCGCCTTGAATCGTGATCTGCTGGCTGTTGTACTCCTTCACATAAACCGTCACCTGCGGGTTCTGGAGGTATTTCGCGCCAAGCTTTGCCGTTAGGTCTCGCTCAACCTGTTGCGGTGTTTTGCCTGCGACCAAGACTTCACCGAGGAGAGGCAAGTTGATCGTGCCGCTGTCCGCGACCTGCACGCTCTTGGTGAGTTCGGGAACCTGAAACACGGAGATGTCGAGGACGTCCAAAGTACCGATTTTGTAGCCGGCGGTCGTCGGGGCGACCCCAGCCTCAGCCACCTGGATTGGGCGCATGGCCTCTTGGCTGGTCGCCGAGCCGGCACCGGCTATTTGCTGCGGTTCGCCCAACGCCGCTGATTGCGAACTATTGGAAGAGCTCACGCACGCGGCCAACAAAACTCCTGCCGCGAGAGTGACCAGAGTTCCTCGCATCTGCGTTCCCAACCTCGTTGCCCGTTTCTGCCACAACCCGCTCCGGCACGCTCGGGCGAAGCCCCGGTGGCGGCAACTCTGATGGCGGCACATCACTAAGTACTCCCCGCGGACGGGTAACTACCAAATTCACCGCTTCCGTGTCACCGACGCGCGTTGCGGCAAGCTCACGCCCGCGGCTGAGCCGGGGAGGGCGTGCCTTTAGGTCGTGCGCATCGGTCGCTAGAAGATGGACTTTTCCCTCGTCTAGCAGCCGTTCGGCCCAGTATCGTGCATTTCTGCCAAAATCACCAGCCAAAGAGCCGGCGGTGACCTGAAACCAAGCCCCGGCCTTATGGAGCCGTTCCATCGTGGCGTAGGCGGAGTTAATCCAGGTCAGCCGCTCGGGATGGGTCAAAATAGGCACGTAGTTGGCGGTGATGAGGTTGAAAAACAGCTCCTCCAGACGCGGCGGGGCGACGTGATGCGGCGGCTCGACCAATACATACCGACTATCCGCGAGCGATAGGAGCGCCCCCGACCGGAGTTCTGACAAAAATCCTGGGATGACATGATTGTCTGCGCCCGTCGCGAGGCGGAGCGGGATATTTTGTTGGTTCAGCACTTGCTGCAGCTGCGCCGTGGCACGGCGGATTTGCGGCCCCGAGTTGTGGTAGAGCCCCGGGAGAATGTGCGGGGTGCAGGCCACAACCGATACCCCGTCGGCAACAAATGCCCGTGCCATCGCCAGCGACGTTTCGAGATCGCCGGCCCCGTCGTCAATTCCAGGAAGAATATGGCAGTGCAAATCGATCATGGTTTCTTACCCGGGCCGGGCCGAGCGTCTGGTGATGCGGACGAACCACTCCACTCATCGGGCCATTGCACATCTGTTCCCCAACGCTCCCCACGGGCGGGAGCCGGCAGCAGTTCCTGTGGCATTTGGGTTGGCGCCGGTGAGACGGCCAAAGCTGGAATCGGTTTGGGCGCCGCAGTGCTGACGCGAGCGCGCCTCGTTTGGGGTGCGCGAGTGGGGTGCGGTAGCAAGGCTGTAGCCGGGGGGTGGATCAGCAAGGCGCTGGCGAAGGCGGCGATCGCCATCATGGCGTTGGTACGCAACGGATAGTCTAGGAAGGAGTGGGCTGCCAGCAGCGCCAGAATGATTGTAGCGGAATGCGCAAGCGCGCTGTCTATCTCATTGCCACCCAAGGGAATGCCGCCGCGCCAAATTTCGAGGGATCGCCGACCGAGCCAAACGACGAACCAGCCCATCAAAGCGAGACCGAAAATGCCAGTCTCCAGCCAGGCCTCGACAATGTCGTTGTGTGCGCGATTGACGAAAACATTGGCGAAAATATTGTTCGGCCCTTCGAACTGCTGATAGACCTTGACGAAGCTTCCAAGGCCAGAGCCGACTGGCATATATGCCCGTGCCGCTTCGATGGTGCCTGAGACTACGGTCACCCGGGCGTCCTGGACGGGATCGACATCGAATCGTTCGAGGATCCGATAGAGTGCAAACTGCACGATTAACAGCAGGGCAATAGTGGTTGCGCCAGCCAGCATGCGCGCGACAGTCGAGCCCCCGCGCCTTAGGCGTCGGTCGACAGCACCGAGCGAGAACGCCCCAAGCACCGCGATAATGGTTAGAGCAAGACCCGCGCGGGAGCGCGCCAGGCCCTCCGCTGCCAGAAGAACGACGAACATCGCAAGGCAGAGCAGAGCGCCACTAATCGATGCGGCGTTGAATTCTCGGCGCGTGATCGCAGATGAGGCCGCTGCAACGGCATTGACCGCCCAAGCCGCCGTGAGGAGCACCAGAGAATAGATCAGTGCTGCGAAATGGTTGCGGTTGGCGAAAAAGCCGACGGCTTCGGTCGGATTTGTGAATTGAAAAAATCGCAGCGTGCTAGCTGGCCCTTGGGCGACCTGCAATAGGCCCAAAAAGACGCTGATTAGACCGACGACGAGGATGACGAGGCTCAACCCTCTCCGATCGCGGTAGCCGAGCAGCGTCACGCCAAGGAAGATCGAAAGCGGCGGAAGTAGAGAGAGCGCACTAAGCCAAGTGGCTTCGGGCGTGACGCTGAGTGGCATCCAGGGTACATCCTCGCCTATGAGGGCAAAGCTCGCGGCGGCCATCTCTCTGTGGGGCAGGATGGTCCACAGCCATCCGGGAAGCGGAATGAGTTGCAGCAAAGGAACGGCGATCAGGGCGAGGCAAAATCCCAGCGCCCACCGCATTTGCCGTGTGATGTTAGTGTCGAATAGCCGCCAGACGACAAAGGCCAGCAGCGGAACGGCGAGAAGAGCAAGGATGACGTCAGAGAGGAAGCCGCTTCGGGTTGCTCCGCCGAGGACGAGGGTCGCCGCGATCATGGCGGCGCACGCGTAAAATAGCGGATCAATGGCCTGCGATCTTGGCAGGCGACTCAGACCATGGTCAACGAAGCGCTTAACCCAATCTCGCATAAGCTTCCAATGTTGCCGAAGCCGCGATAGAGCCCGCCACGAAGGTAAGCGCTCGGATTGTGACTATTTCTGGGAGGCAGCCACCTCGATTTGCACGAGCGGCCTCCAGATTATTAGGGACTCAGGGGGGGGCCGCCTCCGCCGCCGCCTCCGCCGCCGCCACCGCCGCCGCCACCGCCACCGCCACCACCTCCGCCATTATTGTTGTGGTGGTCGTCGTTGGTGCTGATCAGGAAGCCGGCTAAGGGAAGCGCAGCCCCAACTGCTAGGGGCCACCAAATGATGCCACAACGGGGTCTGAGATCCTTATCATCGTAATTGTCGCGCTCGCTTCGGCAGCGACAGCGGTCCCGGTCATTGGGGTCCGTATATTTGTCGCAATCATCGTTTCCGAGCAGCATCGCCTTGGGGCAGTGCGAACCGTCGTCGACCGTGACGATTGTGCCCGGTTTGATTTCGGTGACGCAGCCACCGGGGTAAATCAGCTTCGCATTTCCGCCTGGGTTGGCCATGACGAGATCGCCCTCGCGCGCTTCAGTGTTAGACGCCACGCGCTGAAAGCCTTTGCCATGATTGATCAGAACTTGTCCTTGGACCGCGTCTAGCGTCGCAGCTGAAGCTGGCAGGCTGAGACAAACGCCCATACAAAACACAGCCATTCGCAACATGGGAACCCCCGATCGTCTAGACAAAACTACAACTTTACTGATGACAAAACTAGCGTGTTTAACGTCGCAGAAGGTCGGAACGGGGGGGTGCTGTGACAAAAAAGTCATATTTCGGAGTCGCTTACAGAAGCCGCCGAATTGCCACGATTAAGAGAGAGTTTAGAACGATTACTAGATAAACGTGTGATAATGCGGCTTGATTAGGGAAGATGACGCGGCCAGTTGGCTGTCAGTAGCCGGGTACGGTGGGGATGAACCGAAAATATCTCCTTCTCGGGATTGACCTCTTTTGGGTCGGTTTGTCTCCATTGGCTGCGCTGCTGGTGCGTGATTATTTCACCCCTCACGGCCATGCCCTGACGGCGACGACCCTTTATGCCTGCTTGAGTGTGCTCATAGCGGCTGTTGTATTTCCACTGGCTGGCCTCAATCGCACTTTGTGGCGGTACACCTCGCTTGCCGAGCTTGTGAGACTTCAGGCTGTGGTCAGCATCACAGTCTTGCTCGCCGTGCTCGTCACATTCGCTTACACACGGCTTCTCGACATTCCACGCTCCTTGCCGCTCCTGCAGTGGGTTTTTTTGATGACGGCGATGACGGGGACAAGATTAGCGATCCGCGTGTGGCGAGAACGTAACTCTGGCGTCGGCGAGGATTTCAACAAGAGCTTCTCGACGGAGCACGTTTTAATCGTGGGTGTAAACCCACTCGCGGAAGTATATCTGCGCGCGATGACGGAGTTCGCGGGACGGCGGTTTTCCATCGTGGGGTTCTTGGCCAACGGAACGCATATGCCCGGTCGCCTGCTTCGTTCCTATAAGGTGTTGGGGGTGCCGGAAGACCTCTTAAAGGTTGCGCAGGAGCTCGAGGTGCATGGCACTTGGATCGACCGCGTCGTTGTGGCGGAGGAGGCAAAAAGCCTTTCGCCTACCGCGCGGCAGGCGCTCCTGGATTTTGAGAGGTCATCTGAGGTCAAAATCCACTGGCTACCGGAGCTACTCGGCTTTGAACCACCGCCGGATCAGCTGACCGCGTCGGATGCGTCAGAACCGTCAGCTGCTGAGGGTCCAACTTTGCTGACTCCCGGGCGACGTCACAGATATCCGAAGCGGCTTTTTGATGTGTTTGGCGCGTCTGTGCTCCTTATCATCACCGCTCCGCTATTCGTAGCGATAGCGCCGCTGATTGCCATCGATGTCGGCCTCCCAATTGTTTTCTGGCAGCACCGGCCTGGGCGCTTCGGCCAGCATTTCAGATTGTACAAATTCCGCACGATGCGTGCTCCGCATGACGAATACGGCAAACGAGTTGTGGACCAAGATCGAGTATCAAAATTCGGGGCGCTAATCCGGCTCACTCGATTTGACGAGCTGCCTCAGCTTTACAACATACTCGTTGGGGAGATGTCGTTCGTTGGTCCTCGCCCGCTGCTCGATACCGACCACGAGCCCGGCACGCAGGATCGGCTTCTTGTGCGTCCGGGACTGACTGGCTGGGCTCAGGTGAACGGCGGCCGCAAACTGAATCCGGAAGACAAAGCGGCTCTCGACATCTGGTACGTTGCGCATCTATCGCTTGCTCTCGATTTGAGGATAATACTGCGCACGATCCCCCTTTTGCTCTCAGGTGAGCGCATCAATCATAAAGCAGTGGCTGCCGCGCACGCGCTACGGTTAGGTGCGGACGCACCAAGCCTCGTGGAGGCAAGGGCGCCACAGCCGGCGAAAACAGCCGAAACGGTACGATCGGCCGCTTAGGGCTATTGAGCCAACCTTTGACATAAGCGATGAGGAAGGGTCTCTTTCAATCGCTGCATGCGCGATGCCCGACGTGAGGCGGTGAGTTGGGTTGCTTCGCACCCGGCCGGCGGTAGCTTTGGAAAAAATTCGGTTCCATGTGTGGTTTGAACGGCATTTTCGCTTACCACTCTGCGGCTAGCTCGCCGTCGGAAACTGAGCTACTCGCGACCAGGGAGGCCATGCGGCGGCGGGGCCCGGACGGCGCAGGGACGTGGTGGAATGAGGGGCGCCGATGTGCGCTTAGCCATCGCCGGCTTTCGATCCTTGATCTCTCGGAGCGCGCCTCGCAGCCGATGATTAGCCAAGACGGACGGCTCGTCGTCGTGTTCAACGGCGAGATTTACAACTACCCGACGTTGCGCAAGGAACTCGAAGCTGAAGGCGTGCGGCTCCGGACGACTTCCGACACTGAGGTTCTGCTGCACCTCTACGCTCGGCATGGCGCAGAGGTGCAGCACCTCTACGCTCGGCATGGCGCAGACATGCTGGCTCGCCTGCGGGGAATGTTCGCCTTCGCGATCTGGGACACTGAGCGGCGGGGTCTTTTCCTCGCGCGTGACCTCTACGGTATAAAGCCCTTGTACACCGCCAATGACGGTTGGACCTTCCGCTTCGCCTCACAAGTGAAAGCGTTACTCGCGGGAGGTGGCGTATCTAAGGACCCGTTGCCGGCGTGCATCGTCGGCTTACACCTCTTCGGAAGAGTGCCGTAGCCTTTTACCCTGTATCGCGAGATTCGTGCTCTTCCTGCGGGCCACAGCCAGTGGATTGACACCGCGGGTCCGCGTGAACCGAAGCCTTACGCGAGCATCGCGGCAATCCTCGCCAAGGGCGCCTCCAGTCCTGTGCCCGCAGTCGAACTCGAGGAACGCGTTCGCGCCGCCACCCTCGATAGTGTCAAAGCGCATCTGTTGGCGGATGTGGAGGTGGGGATTTTTCTGTCGGCCGGCGTGGACTTAGGCGCGCTGCTTGGCTTGATGCGGGATGCTGGCCAACCAGAAATCCGCGCGATCACGCTCGCCTTCGAAGAGTTCAGCGGCACCGCCGAAGACGAGGCGCCGCTCGCCGCGCAAATTGCCAAGCGTTATGAGGCGAAACACGTCGTGCGGCGTGTCAGCGAGGGAGAGTTCCGCAACGATCTTCCCTCGATACTCGAGGCCATGGATCAACCTTCCATCGATGGCGTTAACACGTGGTTTGTCGCCAAGGCGGCAAGGGAGGCGGGGCTGAAGGTCGCGATCTCCGGCCTTGGCGGTGATGAGCTGCTGGCCGGCTACCCGAGCTTCGTCGACTTGCCCCGCTGGCGCCGGCGTTTCGGTCCGCTTGCGTCTGTTCCCGGCTTTGGACTTATCGCGCGTCTGGTTCTGACCAATATGGCTCCCGATTTGGCGCACGCGCGCCCAAAGGCGCTGGGCATGCTGGAGTACGCGAATAGCTGGGCCGGCGCCTATCTTTTGCGGAGGGGCCTCCATCTGCCGCATGAGTTGCCTCATATTATGGATCCCGATTTCGCCCGAGAGGGGCTGTGGCGGCTGCAGCCGCTGCGCCGTCTCGCAGCGAGCCTTATCCCTGATCCGGGATCTGATACCGCGCGCGTCTGCGCACTTGAGTCGGCGCATTACATGCGTAACCAGCTTCTCCGCGACGCCGACTGGGCCGGAATGGCGCATAGTGTTGAGATCCGGGCACCTCTCGTGGATGCAACGCTGCTCCAATCTCTTGCTCCGGCGATGGGCGGGCTCACCCTGCGCGCGGGTAAATCGGCCCTTGCGAACGCGCCGACGGTTTCGCTGCCAGATGATGTCTTAAGCCGAGCCAAAACTGGCTTCGCGGTACCTACCGGGAGTTGGATGGATGCGGTCGCCGGAGCCGCTTCACCGTCGAAAGATAAAATAAGAGAAGGCAAGGGATTGGTGTCGCGGCGCTGGTCGCGGGTCGTTCTCGCCAGCCCCGCTACGGAGCCGCGGCAGGCGCGGGCGGCATGACATCCGCGCCCGCAATGCTAGCCCTGATGACGGATGCATTTGGCGGGCGCGGCGGCATCGCGCAATATAATCGCGATTTCTTGAGTGCGATCGCTGACCCCGGATCAGAAGGCGTGGCCGTCTCGCCGATTACGGTGCTTCCGCGCCACGCGCCGGACCAGGTGGCTCCCCCGTTCGGGATTCAGCAGATACCGCCGCGACCTGGTCGCGTTGCATATGCCCTGAAGGCGCTGGCAGTCGCAGCTACTCAGCGAGTCGATTTCGTATTTTGCGGGCACCTCTACATGGCACCTCTTGCCGCGGCGATAGCCAAACTAAAGGGTGCCAAACTCATCATACAAACTCACGGTATCGAGGCGTGGCCGCGGCCGTCGCGTCTTCAGCGCAGGGCGCTTGAAGCAGCCGATCTCGTTTTGTGTGTGTCGCGGTATACCCGCGCAGCGGTGCTCGGCTGGGCTGCTATCGCGCCAGAGCGCGTCCTCGTTCTACCGAATACCGTCGATGAGGAGTTTGCTCCGGGCGACGGCGCTACCTTGCGCGCGAAGTGGGGCCTTGAAGGTAAGCGCGTGCTGCTAACCGTTGGCCGAATGGACGCGCGCGAGCGCTACAAGGGCCACGACTTGGTGATTCAGGCGCTGCCAAAACTCATCGCCGCGGGTCATGACGTCATCTACGTTGTGCTTGGCGATGGCAATGACGTAGGCCGACTGAAGTCCCTCGCTCTCGGCCTCGGCGTTCGTGACCGCGTGCGCTTCATGGGCGAGGTTGGTCTTGAGACTCTGGTGGGCGCGTATCGGATAGCGGACCTCTTCGTGATGCCCTCGAC
>JBBQVP010000108.1:0-15010 GCA_038211455.1 Burkholderiales bacterium | reverse complement strand
AGGCACGCTGGTGCTCGTGGCCGACGACCATCCCACCAATCGCGCGCTTCTGGTTCGCCAGGTAAACATGCTCGGCTACGCTGCCGAAAGCGCCGAGAACGGGCGCGATGCGCTGGCGAAGTGGCAGACCGGACGGTTCGGGATGGTCATCACGGATTGCAACATGCCGGAGATGAACGGGTACGAGCTTGCGCGCAGCATTCGCGCACTCGAGCCGCCCGGCGGCAGCCGCTGCCCGATCATTGCCTGCACGGCGAACGCCCATAGCGGCGAAGACGACGTTTGCAGGGCGGCCGGCATGGACGACTACCTTGCCAAGCCCGTCGAGCTGAAGCCGCTGTCGAAAAAGCTCGACCGGTGGTTGCCGATCCCGCGGCTGGGCGCTTCGGTGGACCGCGCGGTGGTCGCGGCTATTTCCGGCGGTGACGCGGCCGTCGAAATGGAAATCCTCGCCGACTTCCAGCGCGCAAACGAAACGGATGCGGCGGTGCTCGAACAGGCAGTGGCTGCAACGGATGCGCCGGCCGTGACCCGGGCAGCACACCGCATCAAGGGCGCCGGGCGCATGGTTGGCGCAAATGCGCTCGCCGTCGCGTGCGAGACTGTTGAACGCGCCGGCAGTTCAGTGGACTGGGGCGCGGTCGCAGAAGGCATGGCCAAGTTTCGTCACGAGATTGACCGCCTGAACGCCTACTGCGACAGAGCCCGATGCGCATCGCTGACCTGAGTTTTCTCGCGGTCGAGGACCACGATTTTCAGCGCGGGGTCCTGCTCAGGATTCTCGCCGGGCTGGGTGCAAAGGGCGCCATCGGCGCCCCGGACGGCCGCGCAGCCCTCGATGTGCTCATGGCACACGATGCCGGCGTGGACATCGTCATCAGCGACCTCGACATGCCCGGCATGGACGGCATGGAATTCATGCGCCACATCGGAGAAGCGCATCTGCCGGTTTCGGTGATTCTCGCGAGCGCCCTGGAGGGCTCGCTTCTCGCGTCTGTGGAGGCGATGGCCAGGATCTACGGGGTCAGGATCCTGGGCACGATCGAGAAGCCCGTGACCGCCGCCAAACTGGAGCCGCTGATCGCGCTGCATGCGTCGGAGCCAGCAAAGGCCGGACCTGCAGAGGGTGGCCGCTTTGCATTCACCCTGGACGACGTCGTGCGGGGACTGGACAACGACGAGTTCGAGCCCTTCTTCCAGCCCAAGGTGGAGCTGGGATCCGGGCGGATCAGGGGGGCCGAGGCGCTCGCCCGCTGGCGCCATCCGCAGCACGGTGTCATCGCGCCCGCGGAGTTCATCGGCTTGATGGAGTACCACGGCCTGATCGACGCGCTCACCTGGATCATGCTGCGCAAGGCGGCGGCCTTCTGCAGCGCGTGGCGCGCGGCGAGTGGGCAGGACGTGAGCATCTCGGTCAACCTTTCCGTCAAGTCCCTGGCCGACGTGCAGCTCGCGGGACGCATTGTCGAGGTCGTGCGCGGTGCGAACCTGGAGCCGCAGCACATGATCTTCGAGGTGACCGAATCGGCAACGACGACCAGCGCCGGCGCGGCGCTGGAGAACCTGTCGCGACTGCGCATGAAGGGCTTCGGACTTTCCATCGACGACTACGGCACCGGGTATGCGTCGATTCACCATGTCACGCGAATTGCATTCACCGAACTCAAGATCGACCAGTCGTTCGTGGTCAACGCGGCCGAGCAGAAGGCGGCGCGGGTAGTCCTTGAGTCCAGCCTGGATATGGCGCGCAAGCTGCATATCATTTCGGTGGCCGAAGGCGTCGAGACGCAGCAGGGTTGGGACCTGCTGCGCCGGCTGGGATGCAGTTGGGCGCAGGGCGACTTCATCGCCGCGCCGATGGAAGCGGCGGTGTTCCTGAAGTGGGCGCAGGCCCGTACGCGCATGGATGAACTGGCTACCCAGGACGAAACCCTGCCAGCGCCAATGGACCAGGCATCCGCAGGCGCCGACGACCCGATCGCCCGCCTGCGGCACGCGCTCAAAAGCGACGAATTCCTGCTCTTCTGCCAGCCTGTCCTGTCGCTGGACGGGCAGGAAGGCTATGCAATCGGCGAAGTGCTGGTGCGGATGCGCGAAGAGGAGGCGACCTCCCTGCCGCCGGGGGAATTCCTGCATCTCTTCGAGCACTACGAGCTGATGCCGCAGCTCGACCGCTGGGTGGTGCGCAGTGTGATCCAGCACCTGTCGCAGGGCTCGCGGATACCACGAATCTGCATGAACATCTCGCGCCAGACGCTCAATGACGCCGCCTTTCCGCAATTCGTCGCGGACGAGCTGATACGCAAGGGCGTCGGCGCGTCCGGGCTCCTGTTCGGCATCGAGGAAAGCGACGTGCTTGCGCTGCCGGAGGCCGCGGCACGCTTCGCATCGGCCGTCAGGTCGGCCGGCAGCTGCGTCCTGGTCGACGGGTTCGGGCGAACCGCTGCCTCGCTCATGGTGCTGAAGAACCTGCGGGTGGATTTCGTCAAGCTGAGCGGGCACGTCGTCCGGGGGCTGCTGACGAGCGACGTGGCACGCAGGCAGGTGGAGATCATCCTGCGCCTCGGCAGCTCGATCGGCTTCGGCGTGATCGCGGCGGATGTGGAGGACCAGGATGTGCTGGCCACGCTGAAGGCGCTGGGTGTCGGCTACGCGCAGGGGTTCGGCATCCAGGCGCCGCGCGCGATCAGCGAATTGCTCGGGAAACGCGGTATCCCGCGCCCCGGACGCGGCAAGGTTGCAGCGACGCTGTCGCGGGAAATGCAACCGTGACCGAACTTCCCGTTGCGCCCGGGAATCCTCCTGACGGCGGCGCGCCGCCGCACTATGTGCGAATACGCACAGACCGTGACCCGGCACAGGGAGAACATCCGGCTCCGGATCAATGAAAAGCGTCCGCCGTGCCAGGCGGAACGCAACTCACCTGAGTTTGACCCTGAAGTTTTTTTGACCACCTGGAGAATGAGATCATGCAACACCCCAATCGTTACGCTGCGGTCTTCGCCGCCCTCCTGCTCGTATCCGCCGTCGGCTGCGCGCCCAGTTCCACCCGCGAAGGCACCGGCGAGTATGTCGACGACGCCGTCGTGACCACCAAGGTGAAGGCTGCGATCTTCAACGAGCCCACCCTGAAGTCGACGGAAATCAACGTCGAGACCTTCAAGGGTACGGTCCAGCTGAGCGGCTTCGTCAAGACACAGACCGAGAAACTTCGCGCAGCCAACGTGGCACGCACAGTCGCCGGCGTGCAGGCGGTCAGAAACGACATCCTCCTCAAGTAACAGTCAGTCGTCCCGGGAGCGGCGCCACGCCGCGCCCGGGATTGCTCATTCGGCGCACGCAATGAACAGTCCCCCGACCGCAAGCATTTGCCTGCCCCGGGTCGTGGTCAGCACCTGGCCGACATGAACCAGTCCGAGGCCGAGGAAGAAGCTGCGCCGCTCCGCCCTGACGGCAGCATCGAACGGCGGGCTCTGGGTTCGCCTTCCGCGCGCCTGGCAGCAGTCGTCATCGCGGTGATACTGGTGGTCGCCGCACTCTACTTTGCGCGCGCATTCTTCGTGCCACTGATGATCGGCATCCTCGCAAGCTATACGCTGCGTCCTGTCGTCGATTTCCTCCAGGCAGCGCGGATACCGCGCGCGATTGCCGCCGCACTTGTGCTCGGTGCGCTGGTCGGCGGCATCGGATGGATCGGGTATGCGCTGGCAGACCAGGCCGAGGCGATGGTGGAAAGGCTCCCGGAAGCCGCACGCAAATTCCGCCAGAGCATGACGCCCGAGCGAGGCGCCGCCCCCTCTGCGCTGCAGAACGTGCAGACGGCCGCCGACGAACTGCAGAACGTCGCTACCGACGCGGCGCGCAATCCGGGTAAGCGGGCGGCCCCACCGGCGGCACCGGCGGCGGCCCCGGCCACCTGGTTCAGCGACCACGCGCTGGCCCAGACGAGGCTGTTGGTGTCGGTCGCTGCGCAGACTCCGATCGTACTGCTGCTTGCTTACTTCCTGCTCGCTTCGGGAGTGCACTTTCGCCGCAAGCTCGTGCAACTGGTCGGGCCGTCGCTCTCCCGCAAGAAGGATGCGGTGCGCATCCTCGAGGAGATCGATGCGCAGGTGCAGCGCTACCTGTTCGTGACGCTGGCGTCCAACGTTCTTGTGGGGCTCGCGACCTGGCTCACGTTCATGGCGATGGGCGTCGCGCAGGCAGGGCTGTGGGGCGTGTTTGCAGGCGTCGTGCACTTTATCCCCTACCTGGGAACCGTCTTCGTGGCGACCGCGGCCGGGGTGGCGGGCTTCCTGCAGTTCGGCACCGTGCTGCACGCGGCGCAGGTCGCGGGCGCCTCGATCATTGCGGCGAGCGTGATCAGCCTGGTGTTCACAACCTGGCTGCAGGGCCGCTTCGCGCGCGTCAATCCGGCGGTGTTGTTCATCGCCCTGCTCTTCTTCGGGTGGCTGTGGGGAATCGCCGGCCTGCTGCTTGGCGCGCCACTGCTGGCGATCGCGAAGGTGATCTGCGACCGCGTCGAAGCGCTCAAGCCGGCAGGCGAACTGCTAGGGCGGTAGCCGCAGCGAGGCACTGCGACCTCAGAGAGTGTTCGCCGTCGCACAGACTCCTCGCCGGCGGCGCCCTATCCTGGAGACAGGCGAGTGCGACGCACGTTGCAAACGAAGCAGCCCCTGCCACCAGAGGAGAATTCCAGTGAGATCATTCCTTGGCGCCCAGTCCCGGAGCCTGCTTACCGCGAGTCAGTATTCCGGACCTGGAACATTGACGAAGATACTCCTGCTGCTCGGCACCGCGGCAATGCTGGGTGCGGCGAGCATTGCCTGGTTCCTCGCGGCGCCTGCAGCCGCCGCGGAACCGGTGGACGCCATGCGGGTCGTCGGCAACGAGCCTGCTGATCAACCGGGTAGCACACAGGAACGTCCGAAGGTGCAATGCGACGCCTGCGGCATTGTCGTCTCGACGCGCCCGATCGCCGCCACTGGAATCATGAAGGCAAAATACGAAATCGCCGTGCGCCTGCGCGACGGATCGCGGCGCGTGTTCGAAGATTCGAGCCCGCCTAACTGGCATACCGGCGAAACGATGATATTTATCGAGGGCGCGCGCTCGCCAGCCCGCTGACCGCGGCGGCGAGCGTCTCCCCGGCGCGCCGCGTCCCTCCCTGCGGCTGGCCGTGCGCGCCGAGCACCAGTGCGCCCTCACCAAGCGCGGCTGCCACGGCGCGACGCATCAGGTCGGCCGCAGCCCACTCGCCCAAATGCTCGAGCATCAGCGCCTCGGTCAGCACCTGCGACACCGGGTTCGCCTTGTCCTTGCCGGCGATATCGGGCGCCGAACCGTGGATCGGCTCGAAGTAGGCGTAGTGGTCGCCGATATTTCCCGAGGGGCACAGGCCGATCCCGCCAACCGTGGCCCCTCCAAGGTCTGAGAGGATATCGCCGAGAAAGTTCTCCATCACCAGCACGTCGAAATGCGAGGGCTCCATCACCAGCGCCTGCGCCGCCGCGTCCGCGTACAGGTGCTCGCGCCGGATGTCGGGATAGGCTTCGCCGACCTCGTCGAACACGCGGCGAAAGAACGCGTACGACGCGAGTACGTTGCTCTTGTCCACGCAGGTCACGCGCTTTACGCCGTCCAGCGGCGAGCCGTTGCGCTTGCGCGCGAGTTCGAACGCATAGCGCACGACGCGCTCGGTGCCCTTCTTCGTGATCATCAGCGTATCGGCCATCGCGTCCCGCGTGCCGATCCCCTTGCCGCGGGAAAGGTACAGCCCTTCGGTGTTCTCGCGCACCAGCGCGTAGTCGATCCCGCAGGGCATGGCGCGCACCGGCGCGTCCACGCCCGGGAACGAGCGCACCGGGCGCAGGTTCACGTAGGTGTCGAGCCCGCTGCGCAGCACGCCGCCCAGCGTCCCGGCCTCGGTGCCATCAGGCAGGCGGACCTCGGGAATCCCGACCGGCCCCTTCATGGTCGCGTGCGCGCCCCGGATCGCCGCCATGGTCTCGGTCGAGAGGCTCACGCCGCTCTTGAGGTAGTAACCCGCACCCGCCTCGTGATACTCGACTTCCAGTTTGAAACCGCCGAGCGCCGCCTGCGCGGCCTCCAGCACCTGCATCGCGGCGGCAACGAGTTCCGGGCCGATGCCGTCGCCCTTGATGACGACGATGCGGTAGGTGGTGACAGCAGGGTCAAGGTTGGGCATGGTCTTCTTCCGTTTACTCAGATCCCACGAACCAGGAGGTCGATGAAGGCCGAGGGCTCCACCTCCCCGCCGCTGTCGTCGGTGAGGCGCTGGAAGCGCTCGGCCACGACGCTTGCCAGCGGCAGCGCCACGCCCGCCTCCTCAGCCACAGCGAGCGCGTTGCGCAGGTCCTTGAGCATCACGCTGGCAGTGCCCAGTGCCGGCGACCAGTCGCGCGCGGCCATGCGCGGACCAAACACCTGCAGTGGCTTTGAATCGGCAAAGCCGCCCTTCAATGCCTCGGGCAGCATCGTTGCGTCCACGCCCGCCGCCTCGGCCAGGCGCAGCGCCTCGGCGATCACCGGGAAGAGGCTCGCAACGATCACCTGGTTGGCGAGCTTGGTGACCTGCCCGGCGCCGGAATCGCCCATGCGCGTGAAGCGGCTGGCCAGCTCGGCAATGAGCGGGCGCACGAACTCGATGTGCTCCGCCTTCCCGCCCGCCATGATCGCGAGCGTGCCCTGCTCGGCGCCCGGCGTGCCGCCCGACACTGGCGCATCGATGTAGCCCATGCCGAGGGCCTCGAACTTCGCCGCATAGTCGCGCGCGGCGGCGGGCGCAATGCTCGAAAAGTCGATCGTGATCTTTCCTTCGGAAGCGCCCGCCGCGACGCCCTCTTCGCCGAACAGCACCGCGCGCACCGAATCCTGGTCGGTCACGCACAGCATCACGATATCGGCGAAGCGCGCCACCTCCCCTGGCGACCCCTTTGCGATCGCACCCTTCGCGATCACGGGCGCGAGCTTTTCGCGGCTGCGATTCCATACGGCCACCTGGTAGCCGGCCGCAAGCAGGCGCAGCGTCATTGGCCTGCCCATCAGGCCGATGCCGATGAAGCCGAGCTTCGGCAGGCCGCTCATTTCCTTCCCCCGCTGTGCGTGACGGCCCCGAGATTCGCGGGTCCCACCAGCGCGGCATATTTTTCCAGCGCGCCGGACAGCCGCGCGCGTTTCGGCGGCTGCCAGGCTTTCCTGCGCCGCGCGAGCTCCACGTCACTCACCTCCAGTGTGAGCCTGCCCGCCTTGGCATCGATCAGGATCGCATCGCCGTCCTTCACCAGCGCCAGCGGGCCGCCGACTCCGGCCTCGGGCGAGACGTAGCCGATCATCATCCCGCGCGTGGCGCCCGAGAAGCGCCCGTCGGTCAGCAGCGCGACCTTCTCGCCCATACCCTGCCCGTAGATCAGCGCAGTGACGGCCAGCATCTCGCGCATCCCGGGCCCGCCCTTGGGCCCTTCGTAGCGAATCACCAGCACCTCGCCCTCCGTGTAGCTGCGCGCCGCGACGACCGCCGCACAGTCTTCTTCGCAGTCGAACACGCGGGCGCGACCCTCGAACTTGAGGTTCTTCATTCCGGCGACCTTGATCAGCGCCCCGTCGGGCGCGAGGTTGCCCTTCAGCACCACCAGGCCACCGGTGGCGAGGATGGGCTCCTTCCTCACCACTTCCCCGTCCGCGCCGGGATGGTCGGCGAGTTCCTCTTCGAGCGTCGTGCCGAAGATCGTCAGGCACTCGCCGTGCAGCGCGCCGCGCTCCAGCAGCACGCGCAGCACGTTGTACACGCCGCCCACCGCGTGCAGGTCCTTGGCAAGAAAGCGCCCGCCTGGCTTCATGTCGGCGATCAGCGGCGTCTTCCTGGAGATGCGCGCAAGATCATCGAGCGAAAATTTGATCCCTGCTTCGTGCGCGATCGCCGGGATGTGCAGACCAGCATTGGTCGAACCGCCGGTGGCAGCCACCGCGGCGCAGGCGTTCTCCAGGCTTTTTTTCGTCACCAGATCGCGCGGCAGCGGGCCGCCGTTCTTCAGCAGTTCCATCACCACGCGCCCGGCCTCGCGCGCGGTTGCGCCACGTTCCCTGGCCATCGCCGGCATGGTGGCCGAGCCCGGCAGCGCGAGGCCGAGGGTTTCCGAGACCATCGCCATGGTGTTGGCGGTGAACTGGCCCGGGCAGGCCCCCAGCGTTGGCAGGCAGACGCGCTCGAGCTCGTCAAGCTCCGACTGCTGCATGTCGCCGGCCATCACCGCACCGACCGCCTCGAAGGTGTCGAGCACGGTGACATCGCGCCCGCGCCACTTTCCCGGCGAGGCCGAACCGCCGTACATGAAGACCGAAGGCAGGTTGAGCCTCACCATCGCCATCATCATCCCGGGCAGGGTCTTGTCGCAACCGGCGAAGGCGACCAGCGCATCGTAGGCGTGCCCCCTGCACACCGCCTCCACGCCGTCGGCGATGATCTCGCGCGAGGGGAGCGAAAATTTCATCCCCTGGTGGCCCATCGACATCGAGTCGGCGACCGAGATCGAGGCAAAATCGAAGGGCACACCGCCCCACTCGCGCACCGCGACGCAGGCTTCGCGCGCGAGTTCGCCGAGCTTCGCATTGCACGGCGTGACGCGCCCGTCGGTGCTGGCCACGGCGATGAAGGGCTTGGCTATGTCTTCATCGGTCAGTCCCATCCCGCGCAGGAAGGCGCGGTGCGGCGCGCGGTCCATGCCCTCCACGGTGACGCGTGACGGGAGCGGCGGGAACGCCCCGGCGTTTCTGGCGGCCCTCGCCGGCCTGGCGCGATAGCGTGCCATGGCTCAGGCCCGGCCCGTAAAAAAGTCAAACCTCATGCGGACGCCTCCTGCAGGTATTCGTCGACAATCTCCGCGATGCCCGCACTATGCCGGAATCCGAGCGCCGCGGCGCGCGTCGAATGCGTGGCGCGCGGCACGCGGTCCATCACCGCCTGCGCGAGCGCATCCGGCACGAAGCTCACGTTGCCAAGCCGGCGCGCCTGCCCCGCAGCCTTCACGGCCTCGAGCATGGCTTGCGCGCTGACCGGCAGGCCGGTCAGCAGCAGCGTGCGATCCAGCCCGAGCAAAGCGCCCGGCAACTCGAGCGCATGGAGCAGCGACGCCACCACACGCGCAACGGAGATGCATGCCATGCGTGTGTCGGGGCGAACCGGGCAGACAAAATCACGTCCCGCAAGCGGCTCGCGGATGAGCGCGCTGGCCCAGCCGGAAACGGCGGTATTGGCCGCTCCGGGGCGCACCATCACCGTCGGCAGGCGCAGGCTGCGCCCGTCGGCGAAACCGCGGCGCGAATATTCCTCAATGAGTATTTCGCACATCAGTTTCTGTGCGCCATAGGACAGGCGTGGCAGGGGACGCGTTGCATCGTCAACCTCGAGGTTTTCGCCGTGGTAAACCGCGATCGACGAGGTGAACACGAAGCGCGGGCAGCGCCCCGCGAGACGCGCCGCCTCGAGCAAGTCGCGGGTCGCGTCGAAATTCACCTTCATGCCGAGCTCGAAGTTCTGTTCCGCGCCGCCGGAAACGAGCGAGGCCAGGTGGAAGACCGCATCGGTGCCTGGGCCGACAAGCGAGCGCGCCATCGGCGCATACGCGAGGTTGCCGGCCAGGGATTCGACCTTCGGATGACTGAACACGGGCGCCACCTGGTCGAATGCAAGGATCCGGGACACGTCGCCGCGCGCGGCCAGAGCGCGGACCAGCGCGCTACCGATGAACCCGGAGGCGCCGGTCACGAGGACGTTCATCCGGGCACCGCCACGAACCGCGCGTTGTGGCTTTTCACTTCGATATCCGGAGGTTGATCGATGACATCGGCAATTATCCCAGACTGTGCTACAAGGCCGAATTCCCGGAGGAGAGAACCGATGCGCACATTGATCGCAAGCCTGTTGTCCGCCCCCATCATGTGCGCCATGCTGGCTTCGCCGCAGCCCGCGCTGGCGCAGAACTATCCGGCCAAGCCCGTTCACATCATCGTGCCGTTTGCCGCTGGTGGCCCGGCAGACATCTACGCGCGCTTCCTCGGCCAGAAGCTGCAGGAATCCATGGGCCAGGCCTTCGTGGTCGAGGACCGCCCGGGCGGCGGCTCGCTGATCGGCACCGACGCCGCGGCCAAATCCGCCCCCGACGGGTACGCGCTGCTGATGATGTCGAACACCCACACGGTCAACGAATCGCTGATCGCGAAGAAGCCTTTCGCGCTGCTGCGCGACTTCGTCCCGGTCTCGCCGGTGAACCAGTCCGACCTGGTGCTGGTCGTGCACCCGTCCGTTGCGGCCTCCAACCTCAAGGAGCTGCTCGCCCTGGTGAAGTCCAAACCGCACGCGCTCAACTACGCCTCCTCGGGCCCGGGCACCCCGTACCACATGGCGGGCGAGCTGTTCAAGGCGATGGCCGGCCTGGACATCGTCCACGTCCCGTACAAGGGCAGCTCGGGCGCACGTACCGATGTGCTCGGCGGACAGGTGCAGATGATGTTCGACGCGATCACCACGATGGCGCCGAACGTGCGCGCCGGCAAGCTCAAGGCAATGGGCACTACCGGCCGCACACGCTCCGCGGTGCTGCCTGACGTGCCCACGATTTCAGAGGCCGGCGTCCCGGGCTACGAGGCCGTAATCTGGCTGGGCATCATGGCGCCGAACGGGACGCCAAAGCCCGTCGTCGAGCGCCTGAACGCCGAGATCCGCAAGGTCGTGAACAGCGCCGAGGTGAAGGACGCCTGGGCCAAACAGGGCGCGGTACCGATGAACATGTCGACCGAGGAGTTCGGCGCGTACATCCGCGAGGACATCGCAAAGTGGGAGAAGATCGTCAAGCTCTCCGGGGCTAAGGTCGACTGATGCCGCTCAATGTCCTCTCGGCCGGCGCCGCGAAGGCGGTGGTCAACGCGGTCGCCGGCCAGTCCGGGTTCACACTCGCGGGCGGATTCGGCGCGGTCGGCGCGATGCGCGAGCGCCTGCTCGCGGGCGAGCCATGCGATGTGATCGTGCTGACCCGCGCGATGATCGATACGCTCGCTGCGGACGGCCGTGTGGCGAAGGACAGCATCGCCGACCTCGGCCGGGTGCGCACCGGCGTGGCGGTGAAGGACGGAACCGCACTGCCCGATGTGTCCACTGCGGCCGGCCTGCGTGCGGCGTTACTCGCCGCGCAGGCGATCTATGTTCCCGACACCGTGAAATCGACCGCGGGAAAGCATGTCGCGAATGTGCTCGATGCGCTCGGGATCGCCGGCGAAGTGCGCGACCGCCTGAAGGAATTTCCGAACGGCGCTTCCGCGATGCGCGCGATGGGCGACGCCGCCGGACATGCCGTGATCGGCTGCACCCAGGTGTCGGAAATCCTTTATACCGGCGGCGCGGCCCTGGCCGGGCCTCTGCCCGCTGAATTCGAACTCGCCACGGTGTATTCCGCCGCAGTGTGCACCGACGCCGCAGACCAGCCGGGCGCGAGGCGCTTTGTTGGCGCGCTTGCAGGCGGAGGCAACCGCCGTTTGCGCGCCAAAGCGGGCTTCGAACCCGCGTAAACCGCACCGGCTGGCATGGGCGCGGGACCCGCGATTCTGCTATGTTGGCCACATGGGACAGAGCCGTAGCGCAGGGAACATGCAACAGCGATGATGACGCGCGCCGCAATCATCAAGGCGCTTTCCGATGGGAAGACCGCGGGGCCCGTGGAAGGCAAGGCCACCCTCGCGCAGACGGTCAAGCCGTTTATTGCCGCGGCCGCGGTGGTTGCCACCGGGTCGATCCTGGTCATCGCCATCTTCTTTACCCTGCTCGACCTGCAATGGGTGGCCTTCCTGACCGGCGTGATGTTTGCCGCAATCCTCGCCATGGTCACCCAGGCCACGCGCGCGGAACGCAAGGCGGCGACCCGCGGCGAGCGGCTCGGCATGCTGGAGTACCAGCTCGGCAAAGAAACCGCCGAACGCGAAAGGCTGGACGTACAGCTGGCCGCAGCGAACGCAAGGCTGGAGTATTTCGACATCGCCTCGCCGGTGATGCTGGCCTTCGTGGATGCGTCGACCCGGTACGTCTACCATAATAATGCGTTCAGGCACTGGGTCGGCCTGAGCGCGGCGAACATCGATGGCCACCATATGCGCGACGTGCTGGGCCGCAAGGTGTTCGCCGAAGTCGAACCCTATGTCCTGCAGGCTGCCGGGGGCCGCATGGTGCGCTACGAACGAACCCACAAAGCGCTGGACGGCAGCCTGTACCAGATGGCAGCGCAGTTCCTGCCCCGCTACAGCCACGACGGCGAGTACGCGGGCTTCTTCGTGGTAATGACGGGCATTGCGGATGAAGACCGCGCGCCCGCAGGCGCGGACGCTCCACAGCGACCCGGTGCCGTGCCCGCCGCCGGACCCCTGCCAGGCTCACCGGCCGATACTGCCATCTCCCGGGAATCTGCTGCCGCGGTGGCGAGCGCGTGGGAGGAGGCCACCCGGCGCATCCTCGCGGCAATCAATGGCAACGAGTTCACGCTGTTCTTCCAGCGCATCCGGCGGCTCGCCGGCGACGACACCATGGCGGATCATTACGAAATCCTCATCCGGCTGCTCGAGGAGGAAAGCAGCATGATTCCCCCGGGCGCCTTTTTCCCGCTTGCAGAGGAGCACGGTCTGCTGCCGCAACTGGACCGCTGGGTCGTCACGCATGTGCTCGAATGGATCGCCGCCCCGACGGGAGCGGAAACCGCCCGCGGGGGCTCGGTCTACTTCATCAATGTCGAGGGGTCGACGGTCCAGGATCCGGACTTCCCGGATTTCATCTCGCATGAGCTGAAACGCACCGGGGCGCCAGCGGCCGCAGTCTGTTTCGAAATCACCGAACGCATCCTGGTGAATCATCAGGGGGACGCCGTGCAATTCGCCCGCACGGTGAAGGACTTGGGTTGCTGCGTCTCGATCAGCGGCTTCGGCCGCGACCGCGCGTCGCTCGCCGCGCTGAAGCTGCTGCGCGTGGATTTCATCAAGATCGACGGCAGCATCGTGCGCCAGTTGACGACCTATCCCGCATTGCACGCAAAGGCCGTCGCGCTCAGCAGGATGACCCAGGCGATCGGCATTCCCATGATTGCCGAGATGGTCGAGGACGACCCCACCCTGGATTTGCTGCGCGAGATGAAGGTCGAGTACGCGCAGGGCTTCGGCATCTCGCGCCCAAAGCAGCTGCTCGAACTGCAGGGACGCGAGGGCATGCGCTAGCGCCCGGGCCCGGCTCAGATCTCCTCAGGCACCATCTTGATCGCCCCGCAGGGACATTCGGCGGCGCACAGGCCGCAGCCTTTGCAGTAGTCGTAGTTGAATTCGAAGCGCTTGCCCGGCCCCAGCTTGATCACTGCGTTGTCCGGGCACACGCCGTAGCAGTTGTCGCATTCGAAGCAGTTACCGCACGACAGGCAGCGCCGTGCCTCGAACAGCGCATTGGATTCGTCCAGCCCGCCCTGCACCTCGTCGAAACTCGACTGGCGCCGCAGCGTGTCCAGCACCGGCTGCACCCTCTTGGGCGCATCCGAGTAGTACCAGGGGTTGATCGCCTCGAAGGTTGCGGGCTCGTGGCTGCCTGCCTTCGACCAGTTCTTGCCCTTCAGCCAGGCGTCGATATGCCGCGCGGCCTTCTTGCCGTGACCGACCGCAACCGTGACGGTGCGCTCCGAGGGCACCATGTCGCCGCCCGCAAACAGGCCGGGATAGCCGGTCATCATATTGGGGCCGACCTTTACCACGCCGTCGGCGATCTCCAGGCCGGGCACGCCTTCGAGCAGGCTGAGGTCGACGTCCTGGCCGAGCGCAAGCACCAGAGAATCGGCTTCCAGCGTCTCGAATTCCCCGGTCGGCTGCGGGAAGCCGCTGGCGTCGAGCGCCATCTTCTCCACCGTGAGCGCGCCCTCCCCCACATGCTTGATCGTCGACAGCCATTTCACCAGCACGCCTTCCTGCAGCGCCTCCTCGAGCTCGGAATCGTGTGCCGGCATGCGGTCGCGCGTACGGCGGTAGACCACGATCGCCTCTTCGGCGCCAAGACGCTTCGCGGTGCGCGCAACGTCGAAGGCGGTGTTGCCGCCACCGTACACCACGACGCGACGCCCGAGCATGGGTTTGTCCTCGCCTTCCATCGAGCGCAGCACGGACACTGCATCGAGAATCCGCGTCGAGGACCCGGCCGGGATATGGGCACGCTTGCCGATGTGCGCGCCGACCGCGAGGAAAGCCGCATCGAAGCCGCCTTGCTGCATCGCCTCGCGGATGTCCACGATCTTGGTGTTCAGCCGCAGTTCCACGCCAAGCGCGAGGATGCGCGCGATCTCCGCGTCGAGCACGTCGCGCGGCAGCCGGTATTTCGGGATCCCGAAGCGCATCATGCCGCCGGCCACGGGACCTGCCTCGTGGATCTCGACGCGATGGCCGGCACGCGCGAGGTGGTAGGCGGCCGAGAGTCCCGAAGGGCCGGCGCCGACGATCAATACCTTCTTTCCGTCCATTGCGCGCGCTGCGAACTTCCATCCTTGCCGGATCGCCTCGTCGCCAAGAAAGCGCTCGACCGGATTGATGCCGACGGCCTGGTCGAGCTGGCCGCGATTACACGCGGTCTCGCACGGGTGGTAGCAGACGCGCCCCATCACGGCGGGCAGCGGGTTGTCCTCGACCAGCACCCGCCAGGCGGCCTCGTAGTTTCCGGTTTCGGCCTGCGCGAGCCAGCCCTGGATGTTTTCGCCGGCAGGACAGGCGTGGTTGCACGGCGGCAGGCGGTCCACGTAGACCGGCCGCTCGGTGCGCCAGGTGCCGGTATGGTTGGCGAGGCTCGAGCCGGGATCGAGCGTGATCGCGAAGGGCTTGCGCATCACGTATTCCCCGCATCAAGGCCGTACTTGCGGACATTGCGGTCGGCAATCGCCTGCAACGCAGCGATCACGTCGGTGCGCGGCTCCGGCTTGAACAGGTGCGCAAA